>JAYURE010000471.1:0-4437 GCA_043756345.1 Deinococcales bacterium
GAACCACGCCCAGCGCATTTTCAATCACGCACACTCAAACTCAGCGGCGAAAAGTATCAGGCGTTCATTGCCAAGGTCGCGCACCTGATGCTCGAGTTGGAAGCAGAAACCGACAAAAACGCTGAGCAATGCACACTCACCTTCATCGGCTTTGATGGGGTGATGCGCGAAGGATTCGCGGATTCACAAACGATTGACAGTTTCGTTCCAGTGACCACCTGAACCTCGAGCAAAAACAACGAATACCCTGACGTTAACGGCATTTATCAGAGAATTTTGTGCCAATTTTATCGATCTGTGCTGGTTTTTGGCCTCAAACCTCGCCCCGAACCGCTACCATGCACTCGAGGTTTGGACACATGCCAGCGGACTCAACTCAACAACTTGCCACCCTTGAGGTCTTGTTTCGTCCACACAACGAACGGTTGTGGCAAACAATTCGGCACCCCAGCCAACTGACCATGCTGGACTCTGGTCCCACGCAAAGCCAGTACAGCCTGATTGGTCGGGAGCTTTCCGACCGTTCTCGCATGGGCAAACTGGCCGCTGAAATCGTGATTCAAACGCATTACGTGGCCTCTACCGACGTGCGTTACCTCTCGAACGCGCTGCTGCGCTATCACGCCGATCAGAACAGCATCGTCTTTGAGATCACCGCCAAAGAGGGACCATTCCCGGAATTGCCGATGGACATGCGAGGCTGGGAGGGACGCCATCCGACCTGCCTGACGTACACCGCCAGGGGAGACAACCTCAAAGCATTCCTCGAGATTGTCATGAATCAAAAAGTGGATGTCAAACCGGAACGCGCCACGCTCGAGAAGAACGCCACCATCGAGGAACGTCCAATCATCAAACTGGGTCGCTGAACGCTTTTTGCTCGAGATTGTGTTTGAGGTGATGCTCGAGATTGCCAGTTTCGTTTTCAGCATTCGCAAATCTCAGTTTTTCAGGTACACCTTGAAGCGTGCCGTGACATCGAAAGTCACGCAGGGTGTTTCGTTGCGGTACACGGGCGCGGCACAGACCGAGATTTTGCCGCCCGCACTGACCGCCTCAGGTTTGAGCGTTCCGGCCCTGTCCGCAAGCCTGCCCATTTTGGCGCTCAATTCGACCGCTTTGTACTCTCTCGAGTCGATCACACGATGGAACGGATCGGAGCCAGGATTGATCAGCGGCTCGAGCGGAATCCAACTGCCGGTGCCGTTCTTGTCGTTCGCCCGAAGGCTCAGGGCAACCCGAGGGATGACGTAAAAACTGCGTCGTCCAGGCCAGCGTTCGCGCAGCGCGAGTGGCAGGCGCAAGTTGCATTGCGTGTACGTTTCGTCTTGCAGCACAAAATTGATGCGGGCCGTTTTGAAGTAATCATCGGTGCAGGCTAAAGAAATTTTGTCTCGAGGTACGGTGATGTTCGGCGAGCTTTGCGCCAGACCAACCCCAAGCAGTCCGAGCGCGAGAACAGCGAATACTTTGTGCATGATGACTCCCTTATTTGATGATCTCAACCTCGAGCGAATCGGTTTGTGGCGTGTAACGGCAACTGAATTCGAGTCGGTTCGGTGCTGGCAATCCGGGACAGATCACCCAGGCATCCCAGCGTTTGCCGTCGCTCGAGGCGCTGATTTGTTGAAGTGATTCCTCTATTGCTGGGAAGGTCGCTTGCGAGTCGTTCAGTCGCGCCCGCACTTGGTCTTGGCAACGGGCGATCAATGGCGCGTCACGAATACCGCCAATGCCATCGGTGATACTCGAGATTTCTGACGGGCTTGAACGGGTGAAAAAGTACGCGCCGATGCCCGCAAGAATCAGAATCGGAATCGTCCACCACAGAACGTTGCGTCGTCTCGAGATCAGTTCTGCTCGGATTTGCTTGCGGTACTCGTCACTGGCTCGGGTTCTGGCGACGTGCTCGAGGGCTTCGGCACGGGCCTGAGCCTTGCCTTCTTCCTCAAAGCGAATTCGGTTTTTGTCATCCTCGCTGAGCATGGCTCGAGGTTAGGGCTTTGCGAATGAGGCCGGTCTCATCGGGGTTTCAGGTCAGGCTTAAACGCAGGGTTTCGGTCCGCTCGAGGGAACGGACTCAGGCACGCTCGAGGGAACGGACTCAGGCACGCTCGAGGTTCGACTGCGATCTTACGACTCGAGGTTCAACCAGGCGACCTCAGCGGCGGTCAATTTTAACTCGAGCGCCAACCATGAACTGGCGGTTTCGCTGGTGCTGCGTGGTCCAATCAACGGGAAGGTAGGGAATGGTTGCGCCAAAACGTAGGCAAGCGCAATCTGAATCGGTGTGACACCTTTGCTGGCAGCCAATTCTCGAGCCCGATCAAGGCGTACAAAATTTTCATCGCTGTACCAGCAACGCACGAGTTCTTCGTTGCTGTGATCATTCGGATCAGCAATCACAAAAAAACCTCGGGCCTGAGACGACCACGGCATCAAAACGGTTTGTGTCTGCTCGAGCCAAACCCGAAACTCGAGGTCGGAGGCGCTCAGGCAACCGGCCCAAACTGGACTGAGCATGGTGGCGAGACTGAACTGATTGCTGAGCACAGAAAATCCTTGTAAGCCTTTTGATTTGGCGTAAGCGTTTGCCGCTTTGACCCGCTCGAGCGACCAGTTGGAACCACCGAAGACGTTCAATCTTCCGGCTGACTTGTGCGCGTTCAAGACATCGACGAACTCGCCAACCGGAACATCCGTGTTGTCACGGTGCATGATGTAGACATCCACAGAATCTGTTTGCAAACGCTCGAGGCTTTCGATCAACTGGCTCGAGAGTCCATCTGGCGTGCAGTGCGGTGTGTGCGCCCCCTTGCCGAGCAAAACGATTGAATCGCGCACACCTCGAGCTTGCATCCACGCGCCAAAATTCTGCTCGCATTTGCCGCCACCGTAAACGTAAGCGTTGTCAAAAACGTTCCCACCCCGCTCGAGGTAATCGTCAAGCACATCCCACTGTTCGGGCGTGGTTTGGTTGTCCACACCCATCACCAAACGTGAGGCGGTTTTCTCGAGGCCAGGGATACGGGTGTGATGTGTGCTCATGTAGTCACAGTGTATCGCTGAACAGTTCGCAATGCTCGAGGTGGTATCAAGCGCATCTTCAGATTTTCAACTAAAATCGCTGCATGATCCGAATTCGTTTGATCATCATGATTCTACTGCTCGCCTCGAGTTTGGTTGGTTGCTGCTTTGGATGCCCGCCCCCGCAACCGCCGCCTCAGCCTGTTCAGACGACCTGTAACCTGACCCCCGAACGCTGGGCGGAAATTGAGGGTAACTCGCACTCGGTCGCTCGAGTCTGGAACGAACTGGCCCTGCAAGCAATTCGCTTGGATTTGCCACAACCCACCGTTCATGCCCGAAATTTGTTCCACCTGTCTGCCGCGATGTACGATGCTTGGGCCTCTCGAGATGTAACTGCGCAGGGCGTGTACTTCAAGGAAAAAATCGCGCCAGCCAATGACGCAGCCAGTGAATCGGCTCGAGCCGAGACAGTCGCTTACGCCGCGCACCGTTTGCTGACTGCCCGTTACAAGATCAGCAACAACCTCGCCGCGCTTGACTGCTTCGAGATTGGTTTCAAACGCGCCGGTTTCGATGCGAACAACATCGGCACGCAAGGCGACACGCCCGCCGCGATTGGAAATCGGATTGCGCAAACGGTGCTCGATGCGACCCGAGACGATGGTTCGAACGAGATGAACGGGTACAAAGACACGACCGGTTTCAAATCTGTTAACCCGCTGTTGCAACCACAAAATCCTGGCACGGGCATGGTGGACCCAAACCAATGGCAACCCCTGCTGCTCGAGGTTTCATTCTCGCAAAATGGGATTCAAACCGCCAACGAACAAAAATTTGTCGGTGCTGGCTGGCGCGAGGTCCGACCATTCGCCATGAAACGCAGCGGGCGCTTGTATCACGATCCCGGCCCCGCCCCGACCGCGCTCAGTGCCGACATGAAAAACAAATGGATTCCTGACCTGCTGCGTAAACAAAGCGAACTCGATGTCACCTCGAGCGTGACCTTTGATGCCTCGCCCGGAAAATTGGGCAACAATTCTCTCGGGCTCAACGACGGGCTTGGTCACGCCCTCAATCCGATTACGGGTGCGGCTTACGCGCCGCGAATCGTCAAGAAAAGCGATTACTGGCGGGTCGTGGCCGAATACTGGGCGGACGGTCCAAGCTCGGAAACACCACCCGGACATTGGAACACGGTCGCCAACAAGGTCAGCGACTCGAGCGGTTTCAAACGACAACTTGGCGGAACGGGCCGTGAACTCTCGAGGCTCGAGTGGGATGTCAAAACGTACTTTGCCCTGAACGGCGCACTGCACGACGCGGCAATCACCGCTTGGGAAATCAAACGCGACACGATCACGGCCCGCCCGATTTCCTTGGTGCGCTATTTGGCCGTGACCAACAACC
>JAYURE010000472.1:0-4433 GCA_043756345.1 Deinococcales bacterium
GCTCGAGAACCGTTTGTGATGGGTGCCCGTAAGTGTTGCTCGCACCGCTTGAGATGATTGCGGCTTTCGGATGGGTTGCATCCAGGAGGTATTCGCTGGTCGAAAATCTCGAGCCATGATGCGCGACTTTGAGCACGTCGAGCGGGCCGGGGTGCATCTCTTCTTCGATTTCGCCGGGTGTGTCACCCAGAAACAGGCTGTGTTTGCCGTGGTACTCGAGGGTGAATGCAACCGAGTTGGAATTGTCTTCTGGTTGCATCTTGAAGGTTGGGCCGTGAAAGTACAGGTTCGCTTCGCCGAGCTTCCAGTTCGCGCCTCGTCGGACGGTTTGAATTTGCACACGATTGGCTCGAGCGGTGGTTTTGAGTTGATCCCAGACCGGATCGCTGCCGGGCGCTTTGTCATCACCGACGATCAATACATCGACTGGAATCCGCTCGAGCACGGCGTTCAAGCCTTCAACGTGGTCTGTATCGGCGTGTGTAGCGATCACGGCGCGAAGGTGCTTGATGCCCAGGTTGCGCAGCGCAGGCACGAGCACTTTGCGGCCCAGGTCGTAATCGCTCCTGACCGTGCCACCACCGTCCACGAGGACATCTCCGGCGGGCAGGCGGATCAGGCTCGAGTCCCCCTGTCCAACGTCCAGGTAAATAATTTCTGCGTGGCCTCGAGTTCCGAGTGCGGTGGTCGCGGTGATCGCCGCGAGAATCACCAGCAGGGCAGAGGAGATGGCGAGCCGTCGATGTGCTGCCAACGCCAGCGCCGTGATGCCAGCAAAATACGCGAGCATTCCGGGGCTCGAGATGTGGCCCCATTCGATGACTGGAAATTGCGCAAACAGTTTGGCCGTCTCGAGTACGATCCAGACCAGGGGATGTACCAGCAAATTGATGATGTTCCCAAATGGTCCGGCCAGCGCCGCCAGAAAGCCGAGCGGTACGAGCAGCGTTATCAGCGGTTCGACAATCAGGTTCGAGAGTGGACTGGCCGGTGGCACAATCCCAAAGCTCGAGGCGGCAAGTGGCATCGTGAACGCCTGAGCGCCGAGTGTGGCGGCGAGTGCTCCGCCCATCCAGACGAGCCATTTCGGGCGTTTCTCGAGCGCCTTCATGACCGGTGGCGTGAAGACGATCATGCCGAGCACCGCCAGGTAGGAAAGCTGCCATCCAAGATCGAATAACCAGCGCGGCCCGAAACCGAGCGAGACGAGCACGCTCAGGCCAATCGCGGGCAAGGCCTCGAGTCGGCCACGTCCAAGCCAGAGGCTGATCAGCACGACTACGCCCTGCAAGACGGCTCGGGTGACGCTTGGGCCTGGACCGACGAGAAGCCAATAGACGGCCAGAAAGAGGATCAAGGCTGGAAATCGTCGCACACCGAACGGGGCAAACACGAGGCTCAAGGCCATCACCAGCAGCGTCACCTGTTGCCCGGACAGTGCGAGCACGTGCGCCAGCCCAGACCTCGAGAATACATCGCGCCACGATTGACCTTCCGCCGGATCGTCCAGATTCGTGAAGCCGTCCGTTTCGCCAAGGCTGAGGGCACGCATGAACGCCGCCTCGTTTTCAGGCAATCCGGCGGTAGCTCCAGTTCGTCCATGACTTCGGGCGGTCTCGAGCCAGCCGTGCCAATCGCTTGCGGGAAGTGCTTGACTCGAGCGCACATGCAAGGCGTGTTTGACGCCGCGCCGTTCGAGCCAGGTTCCCAGGTCGAAGGCTCCGGGATTCTTGTACCAACGTGGAGCTTCGAGTTTGCCGGTCACGCGCCAACGTCCGGGCGTGATGGCGTCCTTGGGCGAGATGAGCACGCGACCCTGAGTGCTCTCGAGAAAATGTCCGTCGTATTCACCCTCGAGCGTCATGGTTTGACCCTCGAGCGATGCGAGCCTGTCGGGGACTGCCTCGACTTGCGCGAGCCGCGCCCAACCGAGCGGCACGAGCAACGCGGCCAAGATGATGGTCATTGCAACGCGAGGTTGCGCTGTTCTGATTGCAAATCCGAGCGCCACCAGCAGCGCACTGGCAATCAACACGAAAGGCCAATCGATTTGGGCGGCACGCAGTAAAATTCCCAGGATCAACCCGAAGGCCCCAAGAACCGGAAAGGTCGTCAGGCTCGAGTTAACTGGAATCAAGGGTGGACTTATGGCTTCGACTGGACGGGCGTTCACAGACCGGCCCAGCGGCTGAACAGAAGGCGTCATGCTTCGTTAAAAACGAACGAGGGTCTTGAGCTTCTCGAGCATCTTCGGGCCGACGCCTTTGACGCGATCCACGTCCTCAAAGCCCGAATATGGCCTGCCCGCAATCAGTCGTGCCGCGAATTTCGGTCCAACGCCGGGCAGTGCCTCGAGTTGCGCCAAGCTTGCCGTGTTCAAATTGATGCGCTCACCTGGGGAAACCTTGGTTTCGGCGAGTGGCATGGCGTTGGCCACGGCTTTTCCTGGCACGAGCAATTGTTCACCATCCTCGAGTTGCATTGCCGGGTTCAACAGGCTGGTCTCGGCAGCCTTGGTCGCGCCGCCAGCCGCATTGATCGCATCCTGGCTGCGTGCGCCCCAGGGCAGTTCGTAGGTGCCAGGTCGTGCGACCTCGCCACTGACGCTGACCACGATGGGTGGGTACTCGAGGGTGGCCAAGCGGCTCGCTGCGACTTGTGGTCGAACGGCGAACCCCACGCCCAGCAGCACCAAGGCAAGCAAACCGATGGTGATCGGCAATTCATGACGGGCGCGTCTCGAGCTTGCGCCCGTTTCGATTCCGGGACGGTTTGAGGCCACGGCTCGAGCCGCACCGCTCGGGCGTTCAAAGTTGGCAATTTGTGAGGGATCGTTCAGCATGTTTAAGTTGTAGTTCATGGACCCTGACAGAGTTCTGAACTGAGGTTCTTTCATCATGTGCGCCAAGCTATAGCTGAGTTAAAACCCTGCCGTTACTGGCCAAGTCTCGAGTGATACCAACTCAAAATCCTGATTCGAGATTGCTTGAACCCGAGTTGACGGTCATTTCCCACTGACGGTTTTGACCAGACGCAGATGCAGTGTGCGGCATAGCCTGAGCGCATCCGCAGGTACGGTTTTGCTGGCTCGAGGGAGATCACGTAATCGTTCTTGTGAGACGGGAGGTTGACAGAAAGTACTGGATTCGTCTAAGCTTCGTAAGCGCTTACGGAACTGATGTGAAACCACGCTTCGCCTGTCCACGGCGCATTGCTTTCTTTTTTGGTCGTACTTGAAAAATTTGCAACCTTAAGACCTTCACTCGAGCACCCGTTTGGTCCATCGTCCCGCAGCCCTCTCGAGCCAAACCAGTTTGGCAACACCCGTTGGAGGCACACATGAACGTCAACAAAGTCCTTTTGGCTCTCGGTTTGAGCGCCGCCGTCGCACCAATGATCATGGCGCAAGAAGCAACCATCAAAGTTTGGCACCACTCTGGTCAAGGTGGCGAACGTGCCGCCATGGATGCAACCGTCAAGGCATTCAACGCTGCCAACAACGGCGTTAACGTCGAACTTGTGACCCTGCCTGAAGGTTCGTTCAACGATCAGGTCAACGCCGCTGCGCTCGCAGACAAGCTGCCCTGCGTGCTCGACTTCGACGGTCCAAACACGTACAACTATGCCTGGACCGGCAAGCTTGTGCCGATGGACAAGTACATCGACGCCGAGACCAAGGCCAACATTCTGCCTTCGATCATCGCGCAGGGCACGTACAACGGTAAGCTCTACAGCCTCGGCCAGTTCGACTCGGGCCTGGCGATCTGGGGCAACAAAGCCCTCTTGAGCAAGGCCGGAGTTCGCATCCCAACCAACATCAAAACCCGTTGGACCCGCTCAGAGTTTGACGGCGCATTGCGCAAGCTCAAAGCGTCCGGTTTGGCCTTCCCGTTGGACATGAAGTTCAACTACGGCGTCGGCGAATGGTTCACCTATGGCTTCTCGCCAATCCTGCAAAGCTTCGGTGGCGACTTGATCGACCGCAACGGCTACCAGAAGGCCGACGGCACGATCAACGGTGCGGCCAGCGTAAAGGCCATGACCTACCTGCAAGGTTTGGTCAAGAAGGGTTACGTCAACACCAAACCAGCCGCCGACACGGACTTCATTCAAGGCAAGGCTGCGCTCTCGTATGTCGGGCACTGGACCTACAACGATTACAAGAAGGCCATCGGAGATGACTTGGTCCTCTTGCCAATGCCACGCTTCGGGGTTAAAACTGCAACTGGTTCCGGCTCATGGAACTTCGGTATCACCAGCGACTGCAAGAACCAAGACGGTGCAGCCAAGTTCGTTAAATTCTTGATGAGCGATGCCGAGGTTGCCCGTGCAGCCACAGCCAGCGGTGCAGTGCCAGCCACCAAGAGCGTCCTCGACAAAGACGCCCGTTACGCCGCCGGTGGACCGCTCAGCATTTTCGTCGAACAGCTTCA
>JAYURE010000473.1:0-1639 GCA_043756345.1 Deinococcales bacterium
AATCTTGCCAGATACATTGTTCAAGGAGGCACACCTCATGGATTTCGACAAAATGCGGGAAAGCGAGAACGTCGAGGACCGTCGCGGTCAGGGCGGCAATATCCCTTCGGGTCGGGTCAGTCGTGGCAGTCTCGGTCGTGGCGGTGGCGGCGCTCGCCTTGGGCTGGGCGGATTGGTGATCGTGGTGGTCGGCAGTTTGTTGTTTGGCCTGAATCCGGCGGATGTCCTGAATGGCTTGCAAGGTGGTGGGCAGGTCACGCAGACCTCGAGCACTTCAAACACAGGCGCGAGCGTCAACTCGAACGATCCTGGTTTGATTTTTTCCAAGAAAGTCATGGGTGATCTCGAGGACACCTGGGACAATGTGTTTAAGACGCAATTGAACGGCACGTATCAGGCTTCACGCTTGGTGTTGTTTAGCAATGGCACACGCACGGGTTGCGGCAATGGCGAATCGGCAATGGGTCCGTTTTACTGCCCGCCGGATCAGACCGCGTATTTGGATTTGACGTTCTTCAAGGAACTCGAGGGCACCGCCAGCGCCGGTGGCGATCTCGCACGTTCGTATGTGATCGCGCACGAGATTGGTCATCACGTCCAGAACCTCTTGGGCATCAGCGATAAAGTGGCAGCCAAACGCCGCGAGGTCAACGAGACGGTCGCCAATCAACTTTCGGTGCGGGTCGAATTACAGGCCGATTGCTTCGCGGGCATCTGGGCGAATTCGGCGGCCAAACGCGGCATCATCAAAACTGAGGCCGAAATCCAAACGGCCATCAAAACCGCAATGGAAATCGGTGACGATTACCTGCAACGCAAATCTCGGGGCTACGTGGTCGAGGAAGCCTTCACGCACGGCTCGAGTGCGCAACGGGCACGTTGGTTCAAGCTGGGGTTCGATTCGGGATTGGTCAAGGATTGCAACACGTTTGCCGCGCAACGGTTGTAACGGCTCGAGTGCAAAGTTGAAAGTTGAAACCCAAGCTCGAGTTTTTGAACTTGGGTTTTCCTATCACTTTCCACTTGTCACTTTTAACCTTCGCCCTTCGTCCGGTACACTCGGGTTGTGAGCCGCATCTTGTTCCTCGAGATCACCGTTGAACCCAGCTTGGAAATGCTGGCGTTGGTGGCGTTGCGTGATTTGAAAGCGCAACTCGAGGCTCGAATTGATGTTCGTGGGGCGCAGTTGTTGCGCAGCACCCAGGATTCTCGGGTGATTTTGCTCGAGGTCAAATGGTCTCGTGAACCGCCAGATCAACTCGAGGGTTGGCCGACGCCACTCGAGGCCAAGCATCGGGCCTGGTCGTTCGAGGTGATTGAGGGCGCGGCTGCGGCTGAGACCCTGACCAATTGGCGGCGCTCGAGGTTCGAGATCCCCACGAACCGGGCGAGCGAGGCGGGAACAACGACCATCAAGCTTGAGGGCTTGAAGCGCGAGGAGTATCCTCGTCCGGCGATTCCGGGATCTGTGGTTCCGGTTGTGGCCTCGAGTGTTAAAGGCGCTGAGACTGGTACAGTTTTAAACGGCAAGCCAGCCGTGCAGCAGGCGAGCCAGCCCACGAATGGGTCAAGCTCGAGCCTCACCAGTTCAGCCAAACCAAGTTCAGGCACGCCACGTTCAGCCAGCCCGATCTTCACC
>JAYURE010000474.1:0-1637 GCA_043756345.1 Deinococcales bacterium
TTCTCGAGCATCGTGTCCAACCACTCGAGTTCAGATTCGGACAGCGATTCGATTCGTTCGTGCAGCTTTTGCTTCAGTGTCATCTCAAGCCTCCCATCATTTTACCTTTGCCCACTCGAGCACCTTCTCAGACCATTCTCGAGCTTCATTCCTGACCTGCAACATCAACGCTGGGTCTTCCTCGAGCTTCTGCCATTTCAAACGCCACTTTGCCAAGAACCGGTACAACTCCACCATCTTGAATTGATGTTCTTCCTCGAGTTCTTGCGCGTAAGCAATCCATTCCAGTTCCCAGCAAGTCATGCTCATCACTTCGTTCGCTTCTTGAGCATCACGGAAATCTGCTTGCGCCACCCGCACCACAACATTTTTAACCTGATTCAACCGCTGCTCGATTGGCTCGAGCATGAACGCTTTCAAAGCTGGTTCAAGGTGTTGTGGCGTGACTGGTGTCATGAGTAATTGTCTTTACGCGAACTCGAGTTCTACTTCTCGGCCTGGCGTTGGGTCTTGCGCAACCACTGCATTGACGAGTGCCTCGAGCCTGAAGGCCACGCCCATACCGTGTGCTTTGATGGTTTGGCCTTCGAGTTCGTGCAGTTCGGTTGGAACGCCTTTGATCGTGACGGTCACACCTTCCGGGGTGGTGATGGTGTAATCCATTTTTGTTTCGTTGAGGATTTGACTCATCGGTGCTCCTTAGATCGTGTGAACCGTGATGATCAGGTATTTGCCAACCCATGCCACTTTTGTACGAATCCAGCGTCCGTCTGGAATCTTGTGCTCGAAGTTGATTCCTGGTGTGCGTTTGAGTGCGTTTCCTGGCAAGTCTTTGCTGACGGCGGTTCCAACCAAAACTGCTTCAAGTATGTATACGAGCGAAATTTTTTCGGCGCGGGCTTCGATTTCAGCGTGTTCAGAAAAAGAGATTTGTTGACGCTCTAGGGCTGCATGAATGGCATCCAGTTCGGATTTCAAAACATCTGCTGTGCTGAAATCGAACGGATTCCGCATTTGGATTCAGCCGACGCTGCCTTCCATCTCGAGTTCGATCAAGCGGTTCAATTCCACGGCGTACTCAAGTGGCAATTCTTTGGCGATGGGTTCGATGAATCCGCGCACGATCAGTCCGGTCGCGGCCTCCTCAGACAGGCCGCGTGACATCAGGTAGAAGACTTGTTCGTCGTTGATTTTGCTGACGGTGGCTTCGTGTCCAACCTGAGCACTTTTCTCTTCGATTTCGATGTAAGGGTACGTGTCGGTTCTCGAGTCGTCGTTCAACAAAAGCGCGTCACATTCGACGTTGCTTTTCGCGTTGGTCGCGCCGTCGTGAATTTTGACCAACCCACGGTAACTCGAGCGTCCAGTGTTTTTGCTGATCGATTTGCTAACGATGCTGGACGATGTGTTCGGCGCGAAGTGAACAACCTTGCCGCCCGCGTCTTGGTGCTGCCCGGTGTTTGCCATCGCAATCGAAAGGATTTCGCCACGGGCGTATGGCTCGAGCAGGTAGGTCGCCGGGTATTTCATGGTGACTTTGCTGCCCAGGTTCCCGTCCACCCATTCCATGTGCGCGTGTTCGTAGACGGCGGCACGTTGCGTGACCAGGTTGTAAACGTTGTGGCTCCAGTTTTGAA
>JAYURE010000475.1:0-1636 GCA_043756345.1 Deinococcales bacterium
GGTGAACACACACCGTGTCACCCGCAAGAAATTGGACCGAGCCGAAAAAACCTTCAAAAACATGCGTGGGCCGCCCAATCACCGTACCGCCATCTCAAAATTTGCGCATCCGTAGAAAGGCCGGATCGGTCCTCGACCAACATCCGGGCCAGGAAAGCCCCACGAAATGTGCCGCAATCCACAACTTGACCAGGATACGCCCAAGCCACGCAGAACCGCAAAAAGCCAGACGTGAGCGCACGAGAGGGTTAGGGTTTCCAGTCACTGCCTGTCCAAGTTCGAGCCAAAGCAAGCAAAAAGGCGACCTCCAAAAAGATCGCCCCTCAAACCAACTTGATTCTCAAGCAGTTCAGTTCCCAAACCAAACCTGTCTCGAGCCGAATGGTTACTGCTGGTTACTGTGCTTTGATCTTCGTCCAAATCGAATCGTAGAGCTTGTTGCCCGCCGCCAAATCCAAGACGAACTCGAGCTTGCCCATGACTGCCGCCGACGGATAAATCGCTGGATTCTTGACATCTTTCGGATCAATAAATGCCTTGGCCGCCTCGTTCGGGGTGGCGTACCGGTTGTAATTGGACAGCCTTGCCCCAATTTTCGGATCGAGGATGAAATTGATAAACGCATGCGCCATCTTGGAATTTTTTGCGCCTGCCGGAATCGCCATGCTGTCCACGAAAATCACGCTGCCCTCTTTCGGCAACAAGTAACCAACGTTCTTGTCTTCCTCTGTCGCTTTGATCGCATCACCGTTGTACGCGACCGCGTAATTCGCTTGGCTGGCCACAACCTTGTTCTTGCCGCCGACACCGCCATCAAATCCGAGGCTGCGGTTTTTCGCATCCGTCATGATCTCGAGCGCCTTCTTCAAATCAGTTTTGTTGACGGTGTTTAAGCTTTTGCCCAAATACATCAAGGCTGGCCCGAGCATTTCACGGGTCGAATCCATCATGATGAACGGCCCCTGCTGCTTGGATTTGTCAAACAGCAAGCTCCAGGAAGGATCAAAGTTTTTGAGTTTGTCCTTGCGGTAGACAATCCCAACCGTGCCCCATTGGTACGCCACAGAATTCGTGTTGCCCGGATCGTAACTTGGATTAACAAACTTCTTGGAGAGGTTCTTGAAATTCGGCAGTTGTGATTTATCGAGCTTCTCGAGCAAGCCTTTTTTCGCCAAGATTGGAATCGCGTACTGTCCCGGCACGATCAAATCGTACTGACCTTTGCCGCTCGTCTCGAGTTTGGCGATCAAATCTTCGTTGCTTTCAAACAAACTGACGTTGACTTTGGCATTGAATTTCTTCTCGAAATCCTTGAGGATCGCCGGGTCCATGTACTCGGACCAATTGAACAGGTTCAGCACATTCTGCTGCGCCTGAATCTGGCTCGAGATGATGCTGGCACTGGCGAGTGCAGCGATGGTCAATAAAGCGATCCGTCGTTTCATACGTTCCTCCGGTGAACAAGTTGAAAAGTGAAGATGTGAGAGAAGGTGCTACGAGTTGCGTGATTTTGCGACAAGAACCCGAGCCGCAATGTGACCTAAGGACTTGGGATGAAATAACTTCCCGATTTCCAAACCAACAACTTGCAGTACAACAAAGTTTCTCGAGATCAAACCCGGAAGTTGTTTCATCC
>JAYURE010000476.1:0-13051 GCA_043756345.1 Deinococcales bacterium
CATCGATATTGGCAGCGTGGGGCCGGTCGATAACAAGAACAGCATGGACATCCATCGGGGCCTCGTCTGGGTCGCTGCCGGAAATGCGGGAGTCAAAGCCTTCAACCTTGGCACGTTCTCGAGCACCCCGGCCTACACTTTGAACGCCGATGATGTCACCGGTCTGACTGCCAACAGCATCAGCATTGATGGCGATACCGCCTATGTCGCCTACGGTCACGGTGGCGTCTATGTGGCACAAATCCCAAAATGTGACGACCCAACCAAGATTGGGGCCAAACACGCCAACTGCAACGATGCTGTTTTGCCGCTCGAGAACAAAGCGCTTGATTGGTCCGGGAAGTTTAGTGACGTGGCGGGCAGTGCCAACTTTGTGGCCGCCAAAGATTGCCTGGTGTTCATTGCCAGCGGTGAGGGTGGCTTGCGAATCGTGCGGCGCAACAACTGACGGGACGACATTAGGAAAACTCGAAGTGGAAAGGGCAATCTCCTTTCCACTTCGAGTTGTTTAGCAGGCCCAGAACTCGAGGCTCAGAAATCAATCCCTCGAGCGTGTGACTTCAACGAAAATATCGCGGAACAAACCTGGAACTGGCGCGAAGGGTTTGTGGACCCGCACCGTCAACTGCTGCACCGGCGCGTGCGCCTCGAGCACTTTCGCGGCAATGTTGTTCACCAGCGTTTCGATCAAATCGTGCCGGGTTCCTGTGACCTCGAGTTTGACGAGTTCGTACACCTCGCCGTAATGCACGGTGTCTTCGATTCGCAGCGCTCCAGAAAAATTGACCGACATTTCGACATCAACGATGAAACGCCCACCAAGTTTGGCCTCCTCGCTGAACAGGCCGTGATAAGCGTGAAACTCGAGGCCGGTCAGCACAATTCGGTCAGTTGCTTTGTTCATCAAATTCTCCATGCTTCTACCCGTGTGAGTTGTCACTCAACGCCTGCCAGACTTTGAGCGCCTGCGCGTGTCCGGCCACGTCATGTACGCGCAAAATGTCTGCGCCTCGAGTCAAACCGAACAGGTGGGCAGCGATGCTCGAGGGGTCACGTTCGTTCGCGTTTTCGATGCCGGTGATTCGTCCGAGTGTACTTTTGCGTGATGCTCCGAGCAATACCGGATGCCCAAGCGATTTGAGTTCCGGCAATCCCCGGATCAACTCGAGGTTTTGTTCGATGCTTTTGCCAAACCCAAATCCTGGATCGAGCACCACGCTCGGAATGCCATCACGCAAAGCCAAATTCGCGGCAGCTTCGAGTTCGTCACGGACTTCTCGCACGACATTGGTGAATGGATGCGACTCGCTCGAGTAACGCATGGTTTCAGGATCGCCGCGCATGTGCATGATGATGGCTGGAACGCCAGCTTCGGCGCACGCGGCACGCATGACAGGATCGCGCAGGGTCGTCACGTCGTTGACCAAATCTGCACCAGCCTGCAACGCGGCTCGAGCCACCTCGGGTTTGCGAGTGTCAATTGAGATCAACACCTCGAGATCCGCATCTTTTTTGATGGCCTCGATCAAGGGAATGACCCGCTCGAGTTCGGTGTCCACTGGAACCCGTGGCGCACCCGGACGAGAACTCTCGCCACCAATATCCAAAATGACTGCACCATCACGCACCATCTTTCGAGCCTGAGCCAACGCCAAATCCAAACTCGAGAATTGACCGCCGTCGCTGAAACTGTCCAGCGTGACGTTCAGCACGCCCATCAAAGCCCCAGGCTCGAGCCGAATTGTTTTTGAACGCCATTTCAATTCCATTGCGATCCCATGACGTGATCGTACCGTCTCGAGCCTGAATTTAAACCAGAGAATTTCGACTTTTGACGCGCCAGTTCATATACTTGCGCATGTCACAATTCACAGCCCGACCTCGAGCACCGCTTCTCAAATACGGCGCGTTGTGCGCCTACTGGTTCGGGACGAGCCTGCATTGGATGCTTCTCTTGACCACCATGATTCAATCCGATGTCCTGAACTTCGTCGGTGATGCCGACAAGGGCGCGACCGCCGGTTGGCTGATGGGAGGCTTCTCGTTGTTTTCGCTGATCCTGCCGCCGTTTCTGGGACAATGGTCAGATCGGATCGGCAAACGCCTGCCGTTCATGACCTATGGCAGTGCGATCAATATTGTCGGCCTGGCGATCATGGCGCTCGCGCCCAGTTTTTGGCTGTTTGCGTTCGGCTTTTTTGTGGTGCATGTCGGCAATTCAACCGCCAGCGCACCGTATTCCGGTTTGGTTCCCGACACCGTGCCCGAGAACGAAAAAGGCGCGGTCAGCGGCGTGATCGGACTGTTCCAACTCTTCGGCCAGATTGTAGGTGGCGTTAGCGCTTTCGTGCTCTCTGAAAATCGGGTTGGACTCTATGCCGTCGTCGCCATCGCCATTGCGCTCTCAACGCTGGTCACGGTGCGCGGCACGAAAGAACCCGCCATTAAAATCAACACCGACTCGAGCATCCCGTGGCGAGAATTCTTTCAGGCCAAATACTTTGATTTCCGTTGGGTTTTCGGCACTCGAGCCATGATGGAAACGGGTCGCTTCTCGGTGCAGCCGTTTTTGCAGTACTACCTGGCCGCCGTGATTGGCACATTCGCGCTCGGCAGTTGGAAGATTGTGGACGCTGCCGGAAAACCGAATGCGGGCCTGGCCGTGACCTTGCTGATCATCTTGCTTTCGGTCACGGCGGCAATTACCGCGATCATCAGCGGGCCGTACTCGGATCGGATCGGTAAGAAACCTGTCTTGTACGCCGCCGGTGCATGCATGGCAATTGCGGCCCTCGGTTTCGCGCTGGCTCGAGATTACCCAACCGCGATTGTGCTCGGTTTGATCTTCGGTTTGGGTTACGGCGCGTTCGTCAGTGTCGATTGGGCGCTCGCCACGAGCATCATGCCGGACGCGACCAAGTACGCTCGAGACATGGGTGTTTGGCACATCGCGCTGGTTTTCCCGCAGTTCTTTCAGGGTCCACTCGGGCAGATTTTGGATGCGGGCAACCGCGCCAGCCCAAACGGTGGTTATCCGTTGCTGTTCGGGCTGGCGGTGGTGTTCTTCACGCTGGGCACGGTTTTTGTCTCGAGGATTCGCGGCACCAGATAGCTCGAGCCAGTAAGAAGAATCTGCCGGTTCAACCCGCTTGACCGGTTGCTTTCGGTATCTCTTCATACGGTTGAATCACCACGAAGCCTTCGCCTTGAAATTTCATCTGAAAAGTCTCGCCGCCGGATCGTCCGAGCAGGGTTTTCAGACCGATGTCCATTTTCAATTCTGGTGAGAGTCCTTCCGACCAGGCAATTGTCGCGTTCGGATCGGTGAATAAAGGTTCGTTCCTCGAGACGCGAAGCGTTAACGGTTGCCCGTGCGACATGATCGCCACCAGGCCCGATCCCGTCAATTTGACCGAGAACAATCCGCCCGAAAGCATGCTGGCGACCCGTCGGTGCATGGTGATCTGGTACTTGACTGCATCCTCGAAGGCCAGCAAATCGTTGCCGTTGACGCTCATGCTTTCACCTTGCAAGCGCAAAATCGTGATCACTTTTCCCTGATCGGCCAGGTACGCCACGCCGCGACCCTCGATTTTGGCGAGCGGCACCATCTCGCCCGAAACCAGCTTCTTTAAGGCATTTCCCAGGCCACCCTCGAGCATGCCCTCGCGTTTGAAACTTAGTTTGCCTTTGTACGCGACCATCGCGCCGAGTTTGGACCAGATCCGGTCCGTAACGTGAACCTCGAGCATTTTGTCACTCTCGAGTTCAAAGACCTCGCCGGGTTTGTCAGATTCGGCGGTTTGGGCGAGGAAGTCTTGCAGGCTGTAGGAAGAGGTCTCTTGGCTCACGCTTTCAGGGTACGTGGTCTCGAGTGTTTGAGTTCCTTGAGTTCCGCTTTTCAAGCAAAGTACGGTAAGCACGTTTTGATTCGGTAAGGGTCAGAATTTAACTCACGTAAATCATTATTTATATACTGCTTGAATGCGCATCTTACGAAGCTCGAATCCAGCCCGTCACGCATCTCTTGCTGGACTCGCGGTCCTGCTGATCGCCACCCTGATCGGCTGCCAGCAACCGCTTGAACCGACCAACAAATCTCCCGATTACACGATCAATGGCCCCGGCACACCGCCCGCCGTGGATGCCGCACTGCAAAACCAACCGCCGGTCGCCGCACCCATCGCTGGACAAACCAATCTTCTGCGCAACCCGGACCTCGAGAATTTCACCGGCAACAACCCGGACAACTGGGTTCCCTGCGCTCCAAACGCGTTGCTGCCCTCGAGTGACGCCGCGAGTGGACTCAAAGCCGTGTTGATCTCTCAGAACCGGTCTTGTCTTTACCAGAGTGCTCAGATCGCACCAGGACAAAGCCTGAACCTGACCTGCCAAGCGAAACTCGTGCAGGATCAGGGCTGGACCGGTTGGGGATTGACCTTCTATGACGCCAGCTTTCAAAAACTCGGTGACGCCCCAACCCGTCGGATCACCAGCCTGAATTACGAGCAGTACGACACCAGCGCCACAGCGCCAGCCACCGCTGCCTACGCCACAGCTTGGGCGTACACGGAAGGCCAAATGCTGCTCGACAATTGCAGCCTGACCGTGGCCGATCCTGCCGTCGTCGGCGACCTGATGGTCAACGGTGGCTTTGAAGGCAATTTGACCAACTGGACGAATTGTAATGACACCAGCTTGATCAGCATCAGCACGCAAGCACAAGCTGGGGCTCGAGCCTTGCGACTTGCTCAGAACGGTTGCGCCTACCAGAACACAGAACTCAAACCCAACCACGAATACGAATTCACTTGCCAAGCGAAAGTCAGCGGAAACCGCTACACGGAAATCAGCCTCGTCTACATGGATGCGAATTGGAAAACGATCATTCGCAAAGGGGCACGGGTCAGTGCAGGCACGTACTCGAGTTCTAGCGTGCGACTCGTCACGCCCGCCAACATGGTCAAATCTGCCGTTGCACTTTACAACCAATCAGACGAGGCACTGTTCGACACTTGCACGCTCAAGGACACCGGCCTCGAGATCATCAGCAGCGAGTACAGCAAAGGCAAATGGTCGGACGTGCAAGCTTGGCCGCTCCTGGCAATCCACACCAGCCTGCTGCCAACCGGCGAAGTGCTCGCCTGGGACAGCTACGCCGACGACATCGAAAGCAACAGCCTGCCGGACCATCCGTTCAAACCCACCCGAGTCACACTTTGGAATCCCAACACGAATGCCTTCACCGGCGTCAACTCGAACACTGGCAAGGATTTGTTTTGCGCGGGTCACACCGTACTCGCCAACGGCAACGTGATTGCAGCGGGCGGCAACCAAGTTCCAGGCAACGGGCAACACAACGCGATTTCAATCTTCAATCCGAGCAACAACACCTGGACTCGAGGCCCGGACATGGCCGCGAACCGCTGGTATCCGAGCGTCACCAACCTCGCCAACGGTGATGCCCTGATCACCTCGGGTGGTCCGAGCATTCCAGAGGTTTACTCGAGCACTGGCACATTGCGCAGACTGACTGGCGCGGATCTTGGCTTGGCACTTTACCCTTGGATGCAACTCGCCCCGAACGGAAAAGTCGTGCATTTTGGTCCAGAGGGAACGCTGCACAGTTTGGATACGAACGGCACCGGTGGCTGGACGACCCTCGGCACTCGAGATTCCAATTACCGCGATTACGGTTCTTACGCGATGTTTGCCCCCGGCAAGGTGCTCGTCACGGGCGGAGCCGCATCGCTGAACACCACGCAAATCGTAGATGTCAACAATGGCCTAAGCACCTCGAGTGCCGCCGCGATGAACTTCGGTCGTCGCCAGCACAACCTGACCCTTTTGCCGGATGGCAGCGCGATTGCCACGGGCGGAATCAGCAATGGCGCGGGCTTGGTCGATGTCAACGCCGCCGTCTATCCGGCTGAAGTGTGGAAACCCAGCCTCGACCGCTGGGACGTGATGGCGAGCGCTGTCGTGCCACGGCAGTACCACTCGACCGCGTTGTTGCTGCCAGACGGTCGCATCCTCTCGGCGGGCGGTGGATTCTGTGGTGCGTGCCCACTGGCAACGTACTTCAACAAGAACGCCGAGATTTTCAGTCCAACTTACCTGTTCAACAAGGACGGCACGCCAGCGACTCGCCCGAGCATCTCGAGCGCACCAGCCAGTGCCGTCTATGCCTCAAGTTTTGCAGTCACAACCAACACGGATATTGCCAGGGTCACACTGATTGCACCCTCGAGCGTGACGCACTCGGTCAACATGAATCAACGGTTCATGGAATTGGCCTTCACGAAATCTGGTAACAATTTGACCGTGACCGCACCGGCCAATGCGAACCTAGCGCCTCCAGGAACGTACATGCTTTTCGTTCTTAACGCGCAAGGTGTGCCGAGTGTGGCAAAAATGGTCAAGCTTCAATAGCGAAAAAGCATTTGCAATCGGTCGGTTCGAGGAAGATCTCGAGCCGACCACTTTTTTGCCGACATTTTCACGGTAGTAAGCCATTCGCCGCAGGCGCAAAGCCTTGAACTGCGATAGATTTCCGTGTGCCCACCATCGAAGTCAATGACCTGTGCAAGGAATTTGTCACGCCGTTGCGTGAGCCGGGATTGCGCGGCTCGATCAAGGGTTTGTTCTCACCGAAGTACCAACGCAAAAACGCGGTGGCTGGGATCAGCTTCAAACTCGAGCCCGGAGAGATCGTTGGATACATCGGTGTCAACGGCGCAGGCAAAAGCACCACGATCAAAATGCTGACCGGAATCCTCGCACCAACATCGGGCAGCGTGCGCGTCTTGGGCCGCGACCCTCACCGAGAGCGCGTGGCAAATGCCCGAGACATCGGCGTGGTTTTTGGGCAACGCACGCAACTGTGGTGGGATTTGCCGGTGCGTGAAAGCCTGTGGATGGTCGCCCGCATTTACGAGATCAGCGATTTGCGTTACAAGCAATTGCTCGAACAATTTTCTGATCTGCTTGACCTTGAGGAGTTGCTCTCAAAGCCGATCCGCACGCTGTCCTTGGGTCAACGGATGCGGACCGAACTCGCCGCAACCCTGATCCACGAACCGAGCGTGGTTTACCTGGACGAACCGACAATTGGTCTGGATTTGGTCGCCAAGGAACGCATCCGAGCCTTCATCAAAACCCAGAACCGCGAGCGCGAAATCACCTTGATGCTGACCACGCACGACCTGACCGACATCGAAGAGTTGTGCTCGAGGGTGATCATCATTGATGCTGGAATCGTGATTTACGACGGGCCGCTCGAGGCGATCAAGGCGCGGTTTGGCACGCACCGACAGATGACGTTTGAAGTCTCGGGCGAGGTCCCAAGTGGGCTCGAGTTACCGCCGGGGGCCGAGGTGATCTCCAACCAGGAACGCAAGCTCGAGTTGCGTTTTGACCGCAGCAAAGCCAGCGCCAGCCAAGTCGCTGGGCAAATCATGAATCAACTCGAGGTGCTGGATTTTTCGCTGCAAGAACCGGACCTCTCCAGCATCATCAAACAGATTTACGGCGGCGCGTTGCAGACAAAAGGCCAACCATGAACGCCACCTGGAGTCTGCCGTTGCGCCTCTGGCGGCAGTACCTGCCCTTGGCGAACCTGCACATTCAAACCATCACCGCCTACAACGGTTGGTTCTGGGTCAGCATTGGTCGCAGCGTGATCGCCATGCTGATCTTCACCTCGTTCTGGAAGGCGGTCTACGCCGGACAAAACGGACTTTCTGGGCTCAACCTCGAGCAAACCCTGAACTACGTGATCCTCGCCCGAGCACTCGGTGACACGAACGGCAGCGGCGTATTCTGGAACATGGCCTACGGGATTCGCCAGGGCGAACTCGAGTTGCAACTCTTGCGACCACTCGATTTTCAGGTCTCACATTTGGTTCAAGATTGTGCCGGTTGGTTCACCAACCTGCTGCGGGCCATGCCGATTCTGATCATCGGCCTCGTGGTTTTCGGCGCAAGACTGCCGAGCAATCCGATGGCTTACCTGTCATTTCTGGCGACCTTCGTGCTTGGCGGCACATTGCTGTTCATGCTTGATTACGCGCTCGGCTGCATCACCTTTTACACCACCGAAGTTTGGGGGCTCGGCATCCTGCGCGATGGGGTGGCGCTGTTCCTGTCCGGCGCACTGATCCCGCTCGAGTTCCTGCCTGAAGGCGTTCGCGCCATCGCCAACTTTTCACCGTGGGCGCAGGCGTTGTACGTGCCGATCTCGTTTCTGAGCGGCATCCGTAACCCGAACACCTTGCCCGAGGCGATGCTTGGACAACTTTTCGGCATCGTGATCTTGTGCCTGATCTCGAGGTGGATTTTCGCTCGTGCCGTGCGTGTCCTGACCGTGCAGGGAGGCTGATGACCCGTTACGCCATCCTCTACCGGCATTTTTTGATTCAACACTTGAAGACCTACCTCGAGTACCGTTGGAATTTCATCATCGGGGCCTCGAGCACCTTCGTCGAACACGCCGCACGCCTGTTTGCGATGTGGGTGGTCTTGCGGCAAATCCCATCGCTCGGTGGTTGGTCCTTCGATGAACTCCTGTTTTTGTACGGTCTGGTCACAGCCGCCCGCAGTATCGAGCACACCTTTGCCAACAACCTCTGGCGGATTGGTCATGCCTACATTCGCAACGGTGGTTTTGACCGCTTCCTGGTCCGACCGATCAACCCGTTGTTTCACCTGCTGGCCGATCAGTTTAACCACGATGGCATCGGCAACCTCTTGATGGGCATTGGCCTGATGGTCAAATCCAGCCTCGCGCTCGGGCTCGAATGGACGTTCTTCAAGCTGGTTTTTGTGGTCGTCGCCGTGCTCGCCGGTGGACTGATTTTCATTTCCCTAAACCTGATTACCGCCACGAGCGCCTTCTGGATCATTGAGAGCACACCGGTCACGTTGGCCATTTTTGAACTGCACGAATTCTCGAGGTATCCGCTTTCGATGTATGGAAACGTTGTCGCTGGTCTGCTGACCTGGGTGATCCCGTATGGTCTGGCCGCGTTCTATCCGGCGATGTTCTTGCTGGGACGCGAGGTTGGGTGGTTGGCCTTCGCCAGTCCGGTCATGGCAATCACGCTGTTCGTGATCGCCTATCAAATTTGGAAGTTTGGGTTGCGGCACTATCAGGGCACGGGAAGCTGAATCACTTCCCGTCAGGCCGATGGTAAGCGCCGTGCGGTGCAACCCCATCTCGAACAACGCTCGAGAGGTTGAATGACCAGTTTTCAAACTCGACCGGCGCTCCATCCGGTGTTGCCAGCGTCACGGGACGTTGCGGTTCGGTGCTACGCTCCAGGAATTTGCGCAGGCGCTCGAGTTCCGGGCCGTCAAGTTTGGTCAGTGGATCGCTGGTGGAACGCAGGCCGCCGCCACAATCGATCAACGCCTCGAGCGCCCCGCGTTCATCGTCGTTCAAGAGATTGCCGCGCTCACGGAAGAAGGCGAGGTCGGCGTCCAGGCGAAACCAGGAATGCTGATACCACCTCGAGAGGCTGGTGTGCAGCGCGTTGCGGGCGCTCGGTCCGGTGCCGTCGCGCAGGTGGTGGCGGCGCGTGTAATCGTCCCAGACGGGCGCGGAGGCCGGTCCAATCCGCATGGCGTCAACAAGGCCGACGCTCTGCAAGAGTGGCGCTCCGCAACCGAGGATGTAGGCGTTCTCTGCGCCGCGCCGCAAGGCTTCAAGCCCGAGTCGGTACGCCTCGACGCGATGCACACCGCTCAAGCGAACACCGGGCAGCATCCCAGCAAACAGGTAATCGAGTTTCAAGTACGTGAATCCCCAGACCGAACAGGTAAAAGAAAGATGCTCGAGCCATTCGAGCACTTCGGTCAAACCGCAATCGAGCGCGTGATAGACGCCGCCCCAGTTGTCCCCGGCAACGGTGGGCTGCCCAGACGAATCTTTGATGAACCATTGAGGATGCTCGCGGTAAAGGTTGCTGTGCGGACTGGCGATAAATGGTGCTAGCCAGATCCCAGACTCAAACCCGAGGCCGGTCAGGACCGGTGGAATGTCACGAATTTGACCCATGAAATTGCGGTTCGGCTCGAGCCAATCACCGATTTCGGGTTGAAAACCATCGTTGAGTTGAAAGACATCGAACGGCAAATTGTGGCGTTTGGCCTGCTGCGCGTTCTCGAGGAACGCCTCAAGCGTTACGGCTTGACCATAAAAATCCGAACTCCAGACACGCAACGCAGATCCAACTCGGGCGTTCATGTTCTTGGCAAACTCTTTCGCGGCCCGCTCGAGCGTTTCAACCGGGTCTTCGGTGCGTTCGAGCGTGATCGTTTCGGCTTTACCATCGCAATGCACGCGCAGTTCGAGGCCACCGGGGACGAGTTTCGCCTCCCATTGCGTGGCGCTCGAGAGGGCACTGTGCACGTAGCCGACGAGCGCATGGTCCTCTGCGATCAAGGCGATCATGCCGTGGCTGCGCCAAACGCCCGCCTGACCGGACGGCGGGAACGACGGATCATGCCCCTGCGCAATCAATGCCGGAATGCTCGGGCAGGACTGTTCAGACTCGGGGTTTCGCAGTTCGGCCTCGCTCCAAGATTGGTAGCCGTTGACGAGCACCCGGTACGATCCGGGCAGGGACCAGCGGGCTTCGGTGACGTTCAATGTTTGGGTGACGATCATGGGAGTAGTCCAATGTACACCGTACAGGGCGGTGTTAATGCAATCTCGAGGTGTTTATGGGCTCGGCAGTGGGCTTCTAAGTGAACTGGCCTGGGCCGCCGCGAGCAATGCCCGCAATGCGTTGCCCCGATGCGAGATGGTGCGTTTGGCGGCAACATCCGCCTCGCCAAACGTTTGTCCAAGTTCTGGGCTGTAAAAAAGCGGATCGTAACCGAACCCTGCATCGCCGCGTGGACCCTCGAGAATCTCGCCATGACATTCGCCACGATAGGTTTCGCACCGACCATCCGGGAAGGCGAGCGCGATCACGCTGACGAACTTTGCGTTGCGCGGCATCGGCACGTGTTGGAGGTTGGTCAGCAGATACAGGTTGCGCTCGAGGTCGCTGTCTTTATTTCCGTAACGGGCACTGTACAGTCCGGGCGCTCCATCGAGTGCGTCCACCTCGAGTCCAGAATCGTCGGCAATCGTGGTGATGCCGGTCACGGCGCTGGTGTAGGCCGCTTTGATGAAAGCGTTTTCTTCGTAACTGAAGCCATCTTCGGGCGGCAATTTGACATCGAAGCCATCCAAGGACAGCAATTCCCAACCGAGCGGCTCGAGCGCCTCGCGGAATTCGACGAGTTTGCCATGGTTGTTGGTGGCGACGATCACACGCATGGCGGTCATCCTACCTTGAGCTTTCAGAATTCGGGCAAGTCATGAGGTCACGAGCCGTTTGGCTTCGGCGAGCACCGCTTGAACCTCTTCGGGTTGGCTGGCCTCGCAGTAAACGCGCACGACAGGTTCGGTGCCCGAAGCGCGGAACAACACCCAGGCATCATTCTCGAGCGACCATTTGACACCATCGAGATCGGCAACCTTGACGACTTTGCGTCCTGCGATTTCACTGGCCCCAGCCTTAAGTCGTTGCATCAACGCAGGCTTGTCAAAACTCGGGTCGAGGTGCAAATCGAGCCGGTCGTAAGCGTGCGTCATGCCGACTTCAGCCTCGATCTCGGTGAACAACTCGAGCAGGCTTTTGCCACTGCTGGCCACCGCCTCGAGCATCAGCATTGCGTTTAAGAGACCATCGCGTTCGGGAATATGTCCGGTCACAGCCATGCCACCAGATTCCTCGCCACCAATCAAGACGGCCTTGCTTGGATCAAGTTGCCCCTCGAGAAACGCATCGGTGATGTACTTAAACCCGATTGGCGTTTCAACAATCTCGAGCCCACGTTTGGCGGCGAGCTTGTCAATGATCTGTGAACCGGAAAAGGTTTTGATGACCCGACCGCGCAAACCTTTTTTGGAAAGGTGATTCAACAGCATCGCAAAAATTTGATGCGAGTTGAAAAACACACCCTCTGAGAGAACAGCACCGATCCGGTCCGCATCACCGTCCGTGATCGCCGCAAAGACAGGCGCTTTCTCGCCACGCAAAATCGCGGTCAGACTCTCGAGGTTCTGCGGGATCGGTTCTGGATTGACACCATAAAACATTGGGGTCGGTACGCCATGCACCGGACGTAATTCAATCGGTAATTTCGCTTTTTTAACATACGCCTCGAGCCAACCGCAGCCCGCGCCACCCATCGCATCGTGGTACATCACGCCTTTGAAGGCACGCAATTTTTCGAGGTCGAGAATTTGATCCAATTGATCAAAATACGCGGATCGAATCTCGAGCTTTTCGATCTTGTGAACGCTCGGATCGAACGCCGGGATCGGCTCGAGCCTGACCAGTTCCGCCTCGACACCACGCACGATTTCGGGCGTGCTCGAGCCACCGTATGGGCCTTTCATTTTGTAACCGTTGTAGGCGGGTGGGTTGTGGCTGGCGGTGATCATCACGCCACCAAGCGCCTTGTGATGCACCACCGCAAACGACAGTGCAGGCGTCGGCGTGAACGACGTGGCGAGCAGCACCCGCAATCCGTTCGCCGCCATGACTTCCGCGCTGGCTCGAGCAAAACGCTCACTGGCGAAGCGCGTGTCGTAACCGACGACAACCGTTCCTGAGCCATCACTCGATTGACTTTTGAGATACTGCGCATGAGCTTGGGCCGCGAATCGAACGTTCTCGACCGTAAAATTCTCGGCAATGATGTCGCGCCAACCGTCCGTACCAAATTTGATGACGCTCGAGCCTAATGGATTGCTTAATGTGGTCAACTGGTCACTCCCCCTGGTGAACCGCGTAACACGATTCGTAAATGACTTACTTTGCCGTACTTTTCTGAGGCCAGTCTAAACAGCTTCGCCAATTCCAGAGGTCAGACGTCTACGATCTGTTGCGTCCAATCCGTTTGGCAAGGTTTGAAACCATCCAAGCAAAACCTTTTCCGCCACGATGTTCGGCCAGCAGGCGCACCAAGGTCAGTGCCAGCACTCGAGGAT
>JAYURE010000477.1:0-1634 GCA_043756345.1 Deinococcales bacterium
TAGCGGGCTGTGGCTGCATCGTTGATCGAACCGCCGATCATGCCGGTGATCAATCCGATCATCTGGGCTTGTTCGGCCTCGAGTGTTTCTTGTGCGGTCGTGGGTTTGTTGCTTTTGACAAAGAAAATCCATTAATACTGATCACGTAGGTTATCAGGTTTTCCATGCGTCAAGGTACGCGCTTCGTGCGTGAAACGTTCCTGTTTTACCGGGCAGCTTGTAATCCTCGAGCCATGTTGCTGGGCAGGTCTTCGAGCTTGCCGTGCAAAACCACGATGCGCATGCCGCGTCCTCGCAGGGTCACGTGATTGTTCCAACGCGGGTCTTGCTCGAGGCTGGCGGTGAAGTGTTCTGTGCCGCCGACACCGCTTAAGAAATCCAGTGCGACGTGAATGTTCGGCAGGACCACCAGGCCGTCTTGATCGTCTTGCTCAGTGAGGGTCACGGTATTGCCGGTTTCGTCGCGGTGTTTGGCGACTTCCAACGCAATTGTGACCGGATCGAGTGACAGCGTGTGTTCGGCGGCGAGTTGACCGGTCATGAAACGGAATCGGCCTTGCTCGAGCGCCAGGGTGTTCATCACGGCATCAAAGCCGGTCAGGTTCGGGTGTTCGATGTGAACGATCCTTCCGGTGTGCAAGAACAATCGCATTTGTTGCCCGTGTGCGTCCTCGAGGTGCAGTGCGCCGGATTGGACGATCATTGAGATCATTTGTAAGAGGGTGCTTGCGCCGCCGACCTCCTCGAGTTGGCCTTGAAGTCCAACTTTCAGGCCGTCTTTGATCTCATCGTCCGGGTTGGTTTCGCCCGTGTGATTATCAGTGTGGTCACTTTTACGTTCGGCGATGATCTGTTCGGGCGTCAGGCTGAGCAAGCCATTGTTGTCATAATCCTGGTCGGGCATCAGCATTGTGCTCGAGTTCGGCACCAGGCCACGCAGTGAGGTCAGGTGTGCCAGGTAGCTCGAGAGTTCTTGGTCATCGAGTTTGGAGAACGCATTTTCGGAATCGTGGATTGGGATTGGGCTGGGTTGGTCTGGCCGATTGGTCGTGACCGGTGCCAATTGCGCGGTTGGTTGGCTGATGTCGCGTTGCATGTTCAGCAGGTGCGTGATGCTGCCATTCGCATCCCGGATCGGGAAGACGCGCCATTCGACGGTCAGGCAGGTTCCGTCCGGGTCATACGAAACAATTTCTTCAAGGTAGCCCTGATCGGTCTCGAGGGCTTTGAGAGCGCTCTCGAGCACGCTCTGGTCGGTCAGTGGGTTGTTGGGCAGCGTGGTCAGGGTGGTGGCGTCCAGGCCACTCAGGTGCTCGAAGGCTTGGTTGACAAACAGGACTTCTGGGCCTGCACCCTCAAGGTTGGCGGTGGTCAGCATGATTGCGTCCGGCAATGCCTCGAGCGCTTGGGCGAGCGGCAGGTTCTCGTTGCGTTTGGGCACGCCGGGCAGCAGGATCGCCAGGCCGGTCGCTCCAATGATCCTCTGGTCGGCACTCAGAATATGCTCGAGCGGCGCAACGGCCAGCATCACACGGTAATTGCTGGTCTCAAGGGTTTGGGTGAAGGTCTCGCCGTGTAAGCCTCGACGGGCGATGTCAGCAATTTGTGGGTAACGGGCGTACAGGTCAAACATG
>JAYURE010000478.1:0-12984 GCA_043756345.1 Deinococcales bacterium
CACAGATTTTGAGATGCCAAAGAAATAATCAGCCTTGTGGATCTCGAGCCATTCAGCATTGGGATGGCTCGAGATTTGTGTTGAAAGGACGCCATGACACGTCAGATTCATTTGTTCTTCGTTGCCCTCACGCTTGCCTGCTCGGGGATTGCTGCTGCGAGTCCGGCGCAAGATTTGTTCGATCAGGCCGCGTATTTGCTGATCGTCAATTACGGCGGTTTCTCGAGTACGTCTCCCAAAGCGCTCGAGGTGCAGTTTCAACTCGAGCTTGACAAGGCGTGCGCCTCGCAAGTTGAAACCTGTCCGTACACGGCGGCGCATCCGGTGATTGCCCGCATGGTCGAAACGCTTCAGGACAAGCACACGAATTTCTTGCCCGCCGAAGTCTTCGCGGCATTCACTGGGTTGGTGCGTGGCACGCCGAGCACCAACAAAAGCATCGGCCTGAGTACGGTTGCCGCCAAGCGTTCCGCCGCAAGAATCGTGCTGGGTGTCTTTCCGCAGGGTCCGGCGGCCAGGGCGGGATTGCAACGCGGCGACCGGATTGTTGCAGTCAATGGTCAGGCCGTCTCGAGGTTCGGGGATCAAATTGAGGCGTTGCTGGCAGGGCAAAAAGGTCTGCTGCGGTTGCTGGTGTTGCGTGCCGGAAAATCGTTTATGGCCGTGCTCGAGCCTGAGGTTTTACCACCCTTGTCCGCAGTGAGCTTGACGATGCGTTCTGATGGCATTGCCGTGCTGCACATTCGGACATTCATCGCGCAAGACCTTGGCGTGCAAGTGCAAGGATTGGTGCGTGAAGCACAGGCCAAAAATGCTCGAGGTTTGATTCTGGATTTGCGTGACAACGGTGGCGGTTTGGTCAGCGAGTACGTGCGAATCGTTGGCGCGTTCATTGATGATCCCGGACGGATTTTTGATTCCCTGAATCCGTTGCGCAAGCAAAGTTTGCAATTCCGAGATGGCGAACTCAAATTTGGGCCGCTCGAGGCTGCACGGGCGAACAGTGCGATTTGGGTTGGTCCCTTGGCGGTGCTGGTCAATGCGGGCAGTGCCAGTGCTTCGGAATTCACGGCGCACGATTTGCAACGTTACGCGAAGGCCACGGTGATTGGTGAGGTCACGTATGGTGTTGGGAACACCTTGACGAGCATTCTGGCACTCGAGGATGGTTCTGGTTTGCAGATCACTCTTTCCAAAGCAGTTGGTGCGGATGGCACGCCGTACCCGGAACGGATCACGCCTGATATTGCCGTGACGGACGATCTCGAAGTGATCAATCGAACTGGGCGTGATGTGGTGTTGGAACGTGCAGTCGAAGTGCTCTCAAAGTAGATTTGCCCGAAGAAATTGCTTTCATGAATTTCGCCCATGAATTTCGCCCATGAATTTCTCGAGTGTGACAACTTGAGGAATTTTTCATGTTTGTGGTAGCCCTGCAATCAGCGCGTCAATACCAACCTCGAGCGCGTGTCGTGGTCCGCTCGGGCCGAACAGTCCGTTGCGTTCAAGCGTCACAAATCCGTGCAGGAAAGCCCAGAGCGCCACGGCCGCCGAGGTGTCGTCCGGGTTTTTGGTGATGCGTCCAATGATCTCGAGCACGAAGTTCCAAAGGTTTTTGGCTTCGGGAATGTTGGCCGGTGTGAAGTTGGTCAGCATCAGGTCGTAGAGGTCGGTGTGGTTTTTGGCGTATTCGCAGTAGGTGCGGGCGCTTTGGTGCAGCACTTTGCTGGCGGATCGCAATGGCCGAATGGCTTGCTCGAGCTTGGCGTGAAGTTGCATCGCTGCACGTGCAGCGATGGCCTGCTCGAGCGCGTTCCTATCGACGTAATGCCGGTAAAGGCTGGGCGCTTTGAGGTCGAGTGCTTCGGCCAGTTTGCGCATCGAGAGCGCTTCGCGTCCGTCTTGCTCGAGGATTCGGATGGCGGTCTCGAGGATTTGGTCTGGGTCGGTTTTGGCTGGGTAAGGCATAGTGAACAGTGTACGCCTTGACAGAAGTAGGCGTAAGACTTACAGTGTTCACCATGAAAAAGAACATCGTAAGTCTTGAAAGTAACATTGTCACCTCGAGCAACCAAACCATCACACTCGAACGACTCGAAGGACTTGTGCTGCTCGCCGCGAGCGTGGCTGTCTACGCGAGCAACCCGGATTGGATTCTCTTCGCAGTGCTGCTTCTCGCGCCAGACCTCGCCATGACTGGCTACCTGCTTGGGCCACGAATCGGTGCAATCACCTACAACCTCGCGCACCTGAAAATCTTGCCGCTAGCGCTCGGCACCATTGGGCTGCTCACCGGCAACACGCTCGAGATTCAACTCGCGCTGATCTGGTTCGCGCACATCGGCATGGATCGAGCACTCGGGTACGGACTCAAACTCGAGACGGGATTTTCAAACACGACGCTGGGCAAGATTGGACCACGAAGCAACGAAAACCTTACGAGACCTGCGCACTGATCAAGGTTCCATCACCGGGCGTGCTCGAGAATTTAAAGTGTCCACCACGTGCCTCGACCCGCTCACGCATTTGCGACAGGCCCAACCCGCCAACACTCGAGACTTTTCCGGTCAGGCTGCTCGGATCAAAACCAACACCATCGTCATGCACCTCGAGTCGCACGCCATTTTCACTGGTTCGCAAATCGACATTGACGTTCTTGGCCCCAGAATGCTTGGCGACGTTGTTCAACGATTCCTGTAAAATCCGAAACATGACCGCCTCGTTGGTTGGCGAAAGGTGCGGTTCGCCATTGATCTCGAGGTTGGTCGAAATCCGATTTTGCTCGCCGAAATCCTTGATGAATTGCCGCATTGTTTCCAGGAATCCAAGACGCTCGAGGTTGATGGGCCGCAAAGCAAAAATGCTGCGACGCACCTCACGGATTTGCTCGCGCAGGGTTTCACGGGCCGTCTCGAGTTCGCTGCGCACACGGGCGACCGTTTCGGGTTTTAAATCCTTGCCCAACAAACGTTCAGACAGATCGAGCTTGAGCGCAGTGAACGCCAGCGTCTGCGCGATGCCATCGTGAATCTCGCGGGCGATGCGGTTGCGTTCATCGACAATCGCCAGTTCTTCGCTGTACAAATAGGCTCGAGCGTTGCGCACCGCGAGCGTGACCTGATTTGCCAACAGTGAAAGCAAGGGGCGTTCGGCAGGGGAGAAGGCTCCGCCCGTCGTGTCACCCAGGACGATCACGCCGACCAACTCGCCATCGGCCAGCATTGGCAAACCAATCGCGCTGCGCACACCAACCAGCAAGGGATCATCGGCGACATCACTCGGTTCAAGGCCATCGGTGACGATGGCGACCCGTTCCTCGAGCACACGTGACGCCAATTGTTCAAAGCTGAAGCCGCGTTCAAATCCCGTCTTGACCGCCTTGCCGTGCGCGTTCCAACCCCAGGTCAGGCGCAACTGTCCATCCTCGTCCATCAGGTAAACGCCGGAGGCTTCGGCATTGACGCGCTCACGAATTCGCCCAACGACGGCCTCGAGAAGACGCTCGAGGTTCGATTCTGCGCGAATGCTGCGATCCACCTCAAAGACGGTCAGCAAGTCTCGGGTACGATGTTCGGCGGCCTCAATCGCAGCGGCCAATTCTGCGACCAGAATCTCGAGCAATTCACGCGATTCGACCCGAGGATGCCCGGCGAATTCGACGCTGACCAAACCCAGAAAACGATCTGACCACTCGAGCGGCAAGCGCAGGCGCGTGCCACCGGAATCGTTCGCCTGCTCGAGGGTTCGCCGCAATCCACGCAAGGCATTAAACTCAAGGCTTTCGGTTGGCACTTCGCGTTCGCCGAGCCCGACAGTACGGACCACGCCACTCTCGAGCGCGATCACGCCGACACGACCACCGACCGCTTCGACAATCCCATGAATCGCTGTCTCAAGCACCGCGCCCAAATCTGCTGCCTCGGAAACGTTGCGGGTCACGCGCTGAATTGCCGCGAGTCGCCTGTGAGATTCTGAGAGTTCGAGGTACAGGTCACGCAGGTCGCTCTCGGCCTTCTCGCGTTCCCGAACCTCAACGCCGATCCAACCGATCACAAAAAACGTCACCAACGGCCCGAGGATGCCGTAAAACAAGATTTCGGCCCAGAACGCTCCGGTCCACATCTCGAGGCGCACAACGTAAAGCTGGTACGAGAGCACGACCGCCAGAATCACCGGAGGCATCGAAACCTGCGACAGACGCACGCGACGGTACAAGGTGCCAGGTTCGGTCCGGTGCAGTTTCAGGTTGAAAATGGCGAGCATGGCGTATACCGGATTCAACAGTCGGTCTGACCAAGGAATTGGAGGTTCGGGAAGGTCGAATTTCGCATCGCTGCGCAGGTCGAGCTTTGGTTCGCTGCGCAGGTCGAGCTTTGGTTCGCTACGGTTCATGCTGGATTCTCCTCAAGATTTGGCTCAAGTTGAGCCTCGAGACTGTGTTCGGAATCTGCCACAGTCGGCCACGGCATGCTGCCCGGAATCCCCAAACCTCGAGCCTTGCGTGACGCCCACAAACCCTGCTTCAACAAGCCACGAAAGACGTTGACGTCGTACTCGGTCATCGCGGCCCGATCCATGAATTGCCGAAAACGCCGCAACATGTGATCCTCGCGCTTTTCATCCGTGTACCCAACCTCGAGCATCAATTCGGCAAGGTGCTTGTACATCGCGTCCAGCATCGCTCGAGAGGCGGGCTTGGCATTCGGCAAGGTTTGCTTCACCGGAATCGGATGCTGAACCGTGCCAGTGCTCGAGACTGGGCCAAACTGTCTGGCGAGGCTCAGTTCGTACACGATCACCTGCACCGCCTGCGCCAAGTTGAGGCTGACGTAATCGCCCTCGGCGGGAATGCGGACATGCACGTGACACAAATCCAACTCGTCGTTGTACAGCCCATGCTCCTCGCGCCCAAAGACCACCGCGCTCGAGCTAACTGATTGCGTGACAAACAACGCCGCGACCTCCCGAGGCGAAACCGGCGGCGTGTGATCCCGCCTGTCTCGAGCCGTGGTTGCCACCACCAACTCGCACTCACCCACCGCCTCGAGCAAGGTCTCAAACACCCGAGCATTCTCGAGCACATCCTGCGCATGAGACGCCATCATTCGCGCCTGCTCGAGCCTGCAACGCGGCTGCACAATTCGCAAATCGGATAAACCAAAATTCTTCATCGCTCGAGCCGTGCTGCCAATGTTGTCCGGGCCTTTCGGACTGACCAGGACAATCGCGGGTTTGTTGATGACTGACGAACTCATTGCCCTCAGTTTACGCCGAGGTTGGTGGTAAGACAGTGATGTTCAGGGGTTCTCGAGGGTTGAATTGATCCTCGCTTCGATAGGGCGAACATGGAGTTCGCCCCTACGCAAATGTTGTAGGGGCGAACTCCATGTTCGCCCTCGCCAGGAAAGCAAATAGAACCCGTATCACGAACCCGCAAGCACACCCATTCACCCAAGGCCCGTCTCGAGCCATTTCGGAATGCTTGGGCGCTTGCGATCATGTCAGTCTCCCGCCGCCGGGCTGTATTGCGACTTACCGGCATTGCCCAAATTGCGTCGTTCACGGCGACGCTCGAGTGGTTGCGCGTCCTTCCAGGCACGGTGCATCCAACCGAAGGCCAGCCCACAGGCGATCATGCTCGAGCCGCCGTCAGAGACGAATGGCAGGGTCATACCGGTGTTGGGTAGGCGACCAATCGCCACGCCGAGGTTCACAATCGCTTGCGAGACAATCATGATCGTGCCACTCGCGGCGAGCACACTGCCCGCACGCAAGTTGGCTTGGCGATCACTCGAGACACCACGGTTGGAGAGTTCGGAGGCTTGCGCAGAAATCTGAAATCCCAAATACAAGATCAGCGCGAACATCACAAAAACGGTGGTGATGCCGATGGCTCCGGTTGAATGCCCGACGGCCCCGATCACGAAATCTGTGGTTTGCGCGAACATGCCTTGCGGGTAAATCGGCACGTCTGGCCCGAAGCCGATCAATCCGGCATCCTCGAGTTGTGCCACAGTTTTTTCGACCTGCCAGGAGTAATTTTCGCTCGCTTTGGGATCGTTGCGCAACGCGGCCATGAACCCATCGAAGCGGTCTGTGGCGTGCTGAAAGCGATCCGGTGCGAGTTGAAAAAACATCATGCCGGTCGGCACGGCCAGCGCGAAGGCCAGAAAGAGAATCGCAAACATTTTTTGCCAACCGATGCCCGCGACGAACATCACGACCAAGGCCAGCACGAACATGAACACCGCCGCCGAAACGCTCGGGCTGGCGAGCACGAGGGCACTGGTGATGCCGACGATCACGATTGGGCGCAACCAGGAAAATCCGATGCCACGCTTAGAAAAAAACGAAGCAAGGTAAAGGATGATCGCAATTTTGGCCATTTCCGAAAATTGAAATTTGAACGGACCCAACGGCAACCACCTCGAGAATTGCTGATTCGTGACCGAACCGTAAACCAGTGTCGCCAGCAAGCCGAATGCCGTGAACGCCCAGAACGCCGTGCCGAGTTTGAGCCAACTGGTCGGACGTGGTGCGAATCCCACGAACGTAAAAAACAAGCCGACCATGACCGTGATCAATTGTTTGGGCAGGTCATCGGGACGCGCCGCTGAGATGGCGATCAAACCGAAACCAATCAGCACAAGTTGCGCCAACAACAGGGTCGGATGAAAACGAATCCAGTCCTGCGATTTGGTCATGCTTGGCCCTCCGATAGACGCTCGAAGGCGGCTTTGAAGGCTGCGCCTCGGGCTTTGTAATCTTTGAATTGATCGAAACTTGTTCCCAGTGGTGCGAGCACAATGCTGCCGCCCGCCGCGAAACGCAAACCGGTTTGAATGCACTTATCAAAAATTGCTTCGGCAGTGCTGGCCGAACAATCAACGACTTTCAGACCGGCCTTGCGGAACGGTCTGGCAAACTTGTCGCCCGCCTCGCCGAAGAAACAAATCACCGTGACTTTTTCCAACGCAATCTCGAGCAAGGATTTTAGATCGGCACCTTTATCGCGCCCTCCGAGCAACCAGGCGATTGGGCCGGGCGCATTCTCGAGTGCCGCTTGAACCGCGAGTGTGCGCGTCGCAATCGAATCGTCAATGAAACGAGTGCCGTTGAATTCGCCAATGGTTTCAAAACGACCCTTGACACCGGGGAAACTCGAGAGTCCCGCACGAAGTTTCTCGAGGTCGCAGGCTTGACCAATCTTCTCGAGGTACAAACCAACCGCAATCACGGCGAGTCGTGCATTGGTCGGATGCTGATGCGCTGGCAAATCCGCAAGCTCGAGCACCACATTTTTTTGCAAGTCCAAAATCGGTCCAGATTCGGGCACGCGCATCACGCGGCCTTTGGTGATGAATTTTAATTTCAAACCACCCGGAACCACCAGCGTATCGCCGGGTTGCAGGTTCTGCACGATCTTCAATTTTGCCGCGTGATACAACTCGAGCGAACCGTGATCGCTGACGTGATCGACGCCCAAATTCGTCAAGACAGCAACGCTGGGTCGGTACGAAACAATCCGTTCCAATTGAAAACTCGAGAGTTCCGTGACCGCAACATCGCACTTTTCGGCGATCTCGAGCAGGGCTGGATCGAAGTTTCCACCCTCGAGCGCGTTGACGTTTTGCGCCCGCAAGAGGTGCGCGATCAACGCGGTGGTACTGCCTTTGCCCGCAGTGCCAGTCACGCCGATGGTCGGCGTGGTGACGGTACGAAAACACAATTCGGCCTCACCAATCGTTTCGAGGCCGGTGGCACGCAAACGCACGAGATCGGGATGCAAGAACATCACTCCGGGAGCAGCGACGACCAAATTAAAACCGGCTGTCTCGAGTTCGGACAATCTTGGAAATCCTTTGGTGATCGCCTCTTCCGCACCGGCCGGAGATTCCGCCTGATCGAACCAAGCGCCAGTCCAACCCAAACGCTCGAGGTGACGAATCACACCCAAGCCTGATCGACCCAAGCCGTAAACGAGCACCTTTTGTGGCTTGAGGTGATCGCGTAATTTCCCTGTGACTGCGCTGCTCATCGAGTCCTCAAATCAAAGGTCAAAGGAAAACCTCGAGTCCCGTTTTGAACTTTCCACTTTTCACTTTTCACGTTCCACTTCCCGTTCATCGTGCTCCTGTGCGAATCGCCCATGCGACCGCCGTGCCGAGCGCCGTGACCACCCAGAATCGGGATGCGATCTTGACCTCCTGCATGCCAGCTTTCTCGAAATGATGATGGATCGGCGTCATCAAAAACACGCGCCTGCCCGTACCGGTGGTGCGTTTCGTGTACTGAAAAACCGTGACTTGAATCATCACAGACAAAACCTCGAGCACCGGAATAATCGCGGCGAACGGTAAGACTTTGCTCCAACCGTGAATGATGTACACGCCCGCAACCACGCCGCCGAGCGCGTACGATCCGGCGTCGCCCATGAAAATACTGGCGGGCCTCGAGTTGTACCAGAGATAGCCGACGAGTGATCCAATCGTGATGGCAGCCAGCGGCGATACGACCGCGAGCGGCAGCAAAATGATGGCGACCACACCAGCCGCCTGCCCGTCGATGCCATCGGTGAAGTTGACCGCGTTGACCGTACCGACCGTGATGAAGGTGTAAAACGCGACATCGATCCAGAAAATGTTTGTGACCCAAACGTGACGCGCCGCAACCACCGAGAAAACGAGCGCGACTAAAATTTGCAACGGCAAACGCAACCGCGCCTGCAACCCTTCGGTGCTACCCTCACCGGTCATCCTCGAGCGAACCTTGGCGTAATCGTCCAGGAATCCGATCAGGCCCATGCAAAAAGCCATGATCACTGCGGCCCAACCTTTTTCGTCCGACAATCCCGGCAGGCCAACCATCACGAGCCAGACGGTGAAAATCACCAAGCCAAACGGCACGCCGCCCATGGTTGGTGTGCCATCTTTGATCAGGTGCGTTTGTGGTCCGTCACGGCGAACCGATTGGCCCCAACCGCGACGACGCGCCAGCCCGGTGAAGAATCCGACCGCGAGCCACGATGCGACGAGTGCGACGACGAACCTCATGGATTGACCTCGAGATTGATGGTTTTAAGAGGCTCGAGAGTTTTGCTGCGAAAGACATTCAACGTTTTACTCGAGAGCACCGCGATGACATTGCCGCCCGCACTGACCTCGAGCACAGGCGAGTCCAGACTGACCGCTTTGATCACGCCGTTGCTGTTCGCCTCGAGTTTGGAATCGTTCGCACTGTCATTCTGAAACCTATTATTTTTAACGCTGTAATTCACGCCATCAAAACTTGCCGTCAATAGCTCGAGGTTGCTGGTGGGTTCGTTGCTACCGGAGGTGGTGGAGTCGATGCAGTTCACGTTCGCCTGTAGCTTACCCGCTCGGACACCGGTCAGAACACCCGCAAGATCGCGCACCTGTTCGGGACGGCGTTCAAGTTGTTGCACTTTGCTGCCCGCATACGAGTACACGCCACCCTCGAGCGTGAAAATACAACGCGCCGTCAGCAGAAACGGACGGCCCACAATGCTGACGTTCGCCGGAGTCCCTGAGGCTTTCGCCACCACACCCGCTCCCGGCATCGCCACCCAAGGTTCGCTCAAACCGTTTTGATCGCGCCAAGCGATGCTCGAGGCGTTCGCTGGATGTGCCAATTTTTGCGCCGTGAAATCTGGTGCTCGAGCCACCCATGCTTGACCACGAATCGTCCAGGCAACTTCACCACGAGGACTGACGGAAAGGGATGCGAAACTCGAGGCCAATGGTCCGTTCGATGACGGTGCGCAACTCGAGAGTAGAACAATTGCGGTGACGGTCCAACAGAAGCGGAATCTATGTAGGGGCGACGCATGCGTCGCCCCTACGACACCTCGGCGTTCACAACCTCGCACGAACCGCCTCCGAAATCACTTTCATGCCCATGCTGAGCGAACCTTTGACCAGCACCACATCGCCAAGCTCGAGGATGGCTTCAACGGCTGGCACAGCCTCGAGTGCTGTTGCAAACGCATTGGCTTTTGCACCCGATGCGCGTGCGGCACTGGCGAGCGTTTCGGCTTCACGCCCAACCGCAATCACAATCGGCGCAACTTCTCCGGCACGTTTTCCAATCTCGAGGTGATACTGATGCGAGTGTTCACCAAGTTCGCGCATGTCGCCGATCACGGCAATTTTGCGTCCGGGTTGTCGCTCGAGGACTTCGAGTGCGGCGGTCAAGGAGAGCGGGTTGGCGTTGTACGCATCGTCAATCAGGTTGACTTTTCCACGTTCGAGGCGCATTCGTCCACCGGGGACTTCGACGTTTTTGATGCGTTCAATCGCTGCCTCGAGATTCAGACCAAATTGTTGGGCAACGGCGAGTGCTCCGAGAGCAGCCTCGGCCACTTTCGCGCTGGGGCTCGAGACGAAAACATTGTGGCCAGCGAATTGGAATGTACTGCTCGAATCTGTTAACTCGAGGTTGAGACCGCGATGTGTGGCTTGTTCAGAAAAACCATATGTTGCAATTCCCGGATAATACTTGCCTGTGCTTTCGGCGACCAAGCCAGGATTCCCCTCGAGAATATGCCCCTTCTCGAACGCCACACCTTCGACGCTGCCCAAGAATTCCAGGTGCGCTGGTCCGATGCTCGAGATCATGCCGAGGTCTGGTCGGACGAGTTGCACGAGTTGCGCCATCTCGCCGATGCGATCAATGCCCATCTCGAGCACGTGCGTTTCGCTGGCCTGAATTGAAACCGGCTGAATCACGCTGAGCATGTGGCAGGCAAGTGCGTTGAGCGTGTTCAAGTTGCCGGGTGTTTTTCCGGCCCCGAGTGTCACGGCCAAAAATTCTTTGAGTGTGGTTTTGCCCGCCGATCCGGTCACGCCGATGATCCGGGCTTGGGTGGTTTCACGCCAAGCTCGAGCCCAGGTTCGCAATGCAACGGCAGCATCGTTAACCCGCACGGCTCGAGAAACATTTAAATCGGTCAGCACGAACGGCGCACCGGCCTCAAGTGCGGCATCCACAAATTGATTGCCGTGCATCTGCTCGCCAGCCAAGGCCACGAAAGCCGTGTCCGCATTGACGAACCTCGAATCCCAAGTGATCGCCTTCGCAACTCGCGCATCACTGGCAATCTCGAGCGCCCCGAATGCCCAAGCTCGAGGATCGAGGGCCGGAGCGGTTGCGGTCATGACAGCACTTTCATGACAGGACTTTCGCAGCCCCATATGAGTTGCGATGAAAGCCTACTGGGAGGTCGACTCGAGCCATCATCGTTTCACCCCAGTTTTTGCGCCGTCCTTGCCGGGAGCGATACCCCAGGCGGCCAGCACTTCCTCGGCGATTTCACGGAATACGGGCGCGGCAACTTGCGAACCGTGGCTCTGTTTTTTCGGCCCGAGCACTTCGACAACCATCGTTACTTTCGGCGCATCGCAGGGAAAAAATCCAACGAACAACGCATCGTAAACGTCCTGCGAGTAACGTCCATTGACCGAGACTTGTGCCGTGCCGGTCTTGCCACCGATGCAGTAGCCTTTGATCGTTGCGGCCCAAGGAATTCCTTCTTCAACGGCAGTTTTCAGCATGGCGCGACTTTGCACGGCGGCGGTCTGTGAGATCACACGTTTACCTTCGGGTTGGGTTCCGTTGTCGATCAAGGTCGGTGGAATCAGCAGGCCGTCGTTGGTGATCACACTGAACGCTGTGGCCAATCCGAGCGCCGTGGTGCTGATGCCCTGCCCGAAAGTGGCGGTCACGAAATCCACCGGTTTCCATTCTTTCCAATCTCGCAGCACGCCCGCACGGGATGGAGCGCCATCCATTTCGACCCGTTGTCCGAGTCCGAAACGCGACAGGTAATTGTAGGTCTTTTGTGGTCCCATGCGTTCGGCCATCGTGCTGATGCCAACGTTCGAGGAGTACCGCAAAATCTGAGTCAGGTTCAGGCGGGTCATTTTGCTGCCGTCGGGATTGCGGCGTGGCAAGAGGTCATTGATCACGTGGCGGCCAACGCGCCGTGACATCGGTGCATCAATCGTGGTTTCTGGCGTGGCTTTGCCCGAATCGATCAGTGCGGCGGCGATCAGGGCTTTGGTGGTCGAACCTGGCTCGAAGACGCGGCGCGTGGCGCGGTTCTGCCAGAGCGCTTCGATGTCGGCGGGCAATCCGGTTTCCAGATCGATGCTGGCTGGATTGAAACTCGGGGCGTTCGCCATCGCCAGCACCCGGTTCGTGCCAGCCTGAAGCATGATCACACTCGCGCCAAGCGCTTGTTGTTTGACGCGCACGCGCTCGAGGGCGGCTTCGGCTGCGGCCTGCGAAACTGGATCGAGTGTCAGCACAACATCTTGCCCAGATTTGAGGCGCGTCTCCTCAAAAATCTCGAGCCCGGACAGGCCCCTATCGACGCCTTTGAAACCGATCACGTGCCCGGCGAGCCTGCCGAGCGGATAGGCGCGTTGCAATGCGGGCGTCGGATCGGATTTTTTGGCACGTTTCGGACGGTAACTTTCGGCCAACACCGTGCCGTCGCGCAGCATGATTCGACCTCGGGCTTTGCTGCTGGCGATGACCGGCTCGCTCGGCAGCGCGGTCTGGTGAATGGCGAAGGACCACCACAACCAGACGAGCGGCGCAAGCATGAACAATCCCACGAACCAGATGCGGGCGCGAATCACTCGAGGCGGAGTGATTGGTGTGTTCTCGCCGGTTGAACGGGTGCTGGTGCGCGTGTTTCTCGAGCTTGTCTTCAAGTTTGAGCGCGAGCGACTGACCGAGGCCGTTGGACGACTCCGGGAAGCGACACGCGATTTGTTGGCTCGAGCTTTCACCGCCATTGCGTCCTCACCTCGATCTGTTCGCCGTTGGCTGGCGCAGGTGGTTCCGTCAGGCTCCGCAAGCTGTTAGATTCGTGTGGCATGGTGGTCCACGGGGTCATGCCGTTTGCTCTGGCCCAAGCACCAACGCGGGCGACACCCTCGAGCGAATCGACTTCGC
>JAYURE010000479.1:0-1622 GCA_043756345.1 Deinococcales bacterium
TGGGTTTGAAACTCGAGTTGAAAATCCTGCCACCGTTTTATGATCACCCGGAATACATCAAAGCCATGGCGAGCGTCTCGAGGCCACATTTGTTTGACGAAGGTGGCGCACTGAAATTTGACAAGGTGCTGTTCAGTTATCACGGCATTCCCAAACGGCACGTGCGCAAATCTGATTGCACCGGTTTGCACTGCCTGACGGTTGATGCCGATGGCATTGACTGTTGTCACCGTGAAAGCCCCGCGCACGTCTGGTGTTACAAGCACCACGCGGTTCGCACAACCGAATCCCTGGCGCACACACTCGAGATTTCGCGCTCGCAATACGAGATCAGTTTTCAATCCCGACTCGGGGGCGGTTGGTTGACCCCATTCACCGATGTCGCCCTGAAAAACTTTCCCAAGCAGGGCATCAAACGTCTTGCTGTGATCTGCCCAGCGTTCGTTTCGGACTGCTTGGAAACACTCGAGGAGATCGCGCAAGAGGGCCGCGAAATCTTTCTCGAAGCGGGTGGAGAATCTTTTTCTTACGTGCCTTGCATGAATGACGATCCAGCTTGGGTGATGGCGCTCGAGCAGTTGATTGCACAAACCTGGACCGGCGACGTGTTCCGGGAAACAAGCTCAATTCCAGCACTGGTTAGAGTGTAGCGGTGAATGTGATTCGCCCCGATGCAATTCGTATCGCAACTCGAGGCAGCCAGTTGGCGCTGTGGCAGGCGAATTGGGTGCGGGCAAAACTCGAGGCGCAAGGCTTGACCTGCGAACTCGTGTTGATCGAAACGCAGGGTGATCGTGAACACACACCATTCGCGGCGATGCAGGGTCAAGGCTTTTTCACCAAAGCCGTGCAAGCCGCCGTGCTCGAGAACCGTGCCGATGTTGCTGTGCATTCCCTGAAAGATTTACCAAGTGCGATCACGCCCGGATTGATGATCGCTGCGATCCCAGAACGCGAAGATGCCCGAGATGTACTGATTGCCGATCCTGAATTCTTGGACGACTCGGGCAAGTTTGGTTTGAAATCTGGAACCATTGTCGGCACGAGCGCCGTGCGCCGTCGAGCCCAAGTCGAAGCGATTGACCCCAGCCTCGAGTTACGAGAATTGCGCGGCAATGTGCCAACCCGAATAGAAAAATTGCGGCGTGGCGAGTACGGCGCGATTATTCTGGCAGCCGCAGGATTGAACCGACTCGAACTGGATTTGGGCGATTTGAAAACACGCACGCTCGAGGCGCACGAATTTGTTCCAGCACCCGGACAGGGCGCTCTTGCGCTCGAATGTCGCAGCAAAGATGCAGCCGTGATCCACGCACTCTCGAGCCTGAATGTTGAACATGCTCGAAACACAATCAACATTGAACGTGGACTGATGGCGCAACTCGAAGGCGGATGTCAACTCGCACTCGGAGCGCACGCGACACTCGAGCCGAACGGCTGGCGATTGCAAGTCTGGTACGAAACGATTTTTGCCGTGCAAGCCTCGAGCATGGAAGTTGTGATCGAACAAGCGATGAACCAAATCCGAAACGTGTAGGGTGCGCCGTGCGCACCGGTTTGCGAATGGTGCGCACGGCGCACCCTACCCAGGAGCAATCATGCCAAGCTCAAAAGACAAATCC
>JAYURE010000480.1:0-4381 GCA_043756345.1 Deinococcales bacterium
TTTCACGGCTTGCAATGGACCAGCAGCAACCTCGAGCAAGGAACTACCTGCAACAATAGAAAAGATCGAAGGGACGGAGTTCAGTCGAATCACACTGACCGAAAAGGCGGCCCAACGCTTGGCGCTCGAGACCGTGCCGGTGAAACTCGAGACGGTGGTGCGAATGCGTCGCGTCGGTGGCGAGGTCATGGCGGTGCGTGCGGCATCTGGCAGCACGGGCAATCTTGCCCGCGTCAAGGTCTCGCTCAACCGCAGCGATCTGGTCAAGGTCAACCGAGGACAGCAAGCTCGAGTTGTGGAGATGGGCCTCGACGATGGCGAGGACAGTGACGGTGATGCCGCCGAATTTGCCGAGGCGTTTGACAAGGGTCAGGACGTTGATATCCCATCCTCGTTGCAGTACACGGTCAAGGCTGGCAAAGCCAAATTGGTCGCGGGCCAGCGCGTGTTTGTCGAGTTGCCCTTGAGCGCCAAAGTCAAACGCAGCACCGTGCCGTACACCGCCGTGATCTACGACCTCAAGGGTGACACCTGGGTGTACACGAGTCCCACAGCACGGACCTTTGTGCGCCAGCACGTCAAGGTCGATTACATCGACGATGACACCGCCATCCTGACCGAAGGGCCAGCGGTTGGCACGAACGTGGTCTCGGTCGGCGTGGCAGAACTCTTCGGAGCCGAATACGGCATTGGCAAGTAAACATTGGCAAGTAATCAGAGTCTTGGTTGCGCCGAACAGCCGTGTCCTCGAGATCACTCGAGCAACGGGTTTTGGTCGCCAACCAATGATGGGGGTAATGTATGCGCTGGATTATCGGCATGAGCCTTCAATACCGCTTCCTGGTGGTGCTGGGCGCGGTGGTGCTGATGTTCTTCGGCATTGCACGCGTGCGTGAGATGCCGGTGGATGTCTTCCCAGAATTTGCGCCACCAATGGTCGAAATTCAAACCGAAGGTCCGGGCATGTCCGCCACCGAGGTCGAGGATTTAATCACGGTGCAACTCGAGCAAGTCCTGAATGGCACACCCGGAATGGATATTCTGCGTTCCAAATCCGTGCCAGGATTGTCCTCGATTCGCCTGATTTTTAAGCAGGGCACCGATCAAGTGCAGGCACGACAACTGGTCAACGAACGCATGCAAATCGCACAGTCATCCTTGCCCACCTCGGCGGGCATGACTTGGATGCTGCCGCCGCTTTCGGCAACCAGCCGGGTGATGAAAATTGGCATCACCTCGAAAAACATGGACCTTAAAGATTTATCGATGCTGACCTACTGGACGATTCGCTTTCGCTTGATGCAAGTTCCAGGCGTGGCGAACGTCGCCATCTGGGGCAACCGCATCAAGTTGATGTCCGTGCAGGCGGACCCGGAACGCATGAAGGTCAACGATGTCTCGCTCGATCAGGTCATGGAAGTCACGTCCGAAGCACTTGATTTGGGATTGCTGCGTTACTCGACGGCATCCAAGGCCCGCACGGGTGGCTTTATCGACACCGCCAATCAGCGCTTCGGTGTGCAGCACGTCCTGCCGGGCATCGAACCCGAGGACATCGCGCGGGTCACGATCTATGACAAGACTCGAGGCGATGGCAAACCGTTGCGGATCAACGATGTCGCCAACGTGGTTTGGGACACCTGGCCGATGATCGGCGATGCCGTCATCAATGACAAGATTGGGCTGATGTTGATTGTCGAAAAATTCCCGTGGGGCAACACCTTGGACGTGACTCGAGGGGTCGAAAAGGCATTGAATGAACTCCAACCCGGTCTGCCTGGGGTGGACGTTGACACGACCATTTTCCGACCTGCAACCTTCATTGATTTGGCGATTGGCAACCTGACAAAGGCGCTTCTGATAGGCTCGATCCTGGCCGCCATCGTCTTGCTGCTGTTCTTGTGGGAATGGCGCATCGCACTGATCAGCGTGGTGATTATTCCGGTGTCACTGATGGCGGCGATCTTGGTGCTGAACGCTCGAGGTGCGACGGTCAATGTCATGCTTTTGGCGGGGCTGGCCATCGCCATCGGTGCGGTGGTCGATGATGCGATTGTCGATGTCGAAAACATCGTGCGCCGCCTGCGAAAACAAAAAGAGGAGGGCATGAACGTCCCAATAGCGCAAGTGATTCTCGAGGCGTCGCTCGAGGTTCGCAGTGCAATTGTTTACGCATCTTTGATCGAGATTTGCGCCTTGCTGCCAGTGTTTTTCTTGCAGGGCTTGTCGGGCGCGTTCTTTCAGCCGCTCGCCATCTCGTACTCGTTGGCGGTGGCGGCATCAATGATTGTGGCCTTGACCCTGACGCCCGCGATGATCCTGATTCTGCTGACCAACTCCTCGGCACTGCGTCACCGTGAAGCGCCGTTCATGCCGTGGTTGCGCAGCGGTTATGAGCGCGTCCTCTCGAGAATCGTGCATTCACCACGTCCGGTGCTGATGTTCAGCACCCTGACGGTGGTCGCCAGTGTCGCCGCACTGCCATTCTTGGGGCAATCGTTGTTGCCCAATTTCAAAGAGACCGATTTCCTGATGCACTGGGTCACAAAACCTGGCACTTCGCACCCGGAGATGGTGCGGATCACCCAACGGGCCAGCCGTGAACTGCTGGCGATTCCGGGCGTGCGCAACTTCGGGGCGCACATCGGGCGGGCCGTTGCCGCCGACGAGGTGGTCGGTGTGAATTTCACCGAAAACTGGATCAGCATCGATCCGAAAGTCAATTACGACGACACGGTTCATGCGATCAAAGAAACCGTTGAGGGCTACCCAGGTTTGGTGCGCGACGTGCAAACCTACCTCAAGGAACGCATCAAAGAAGTCCTCTCAGGCTCGAGCGATTCGATAGTCGTGCGCATTTACGGTCCCGACCTCGCGGTGCTGCGCAGCAAAGCCGACGAGGTTGAAAAGGTGCTCTCTGGGATTCCGGGCATGATCGATTTGCACAAGGAACTTCAGGTGGACATTCCGCATTTGCAGGTCAAAGCGGACCTCGCCAAAGTCGCACGCTACGGCCTGAAACCTGGTGATGTGCGTCGTGCGGCTGCCACCTTGGTCGCAGGCACGGAAGTCACGGACATCCACAAAGACAACAAGGTTTACGATGTCTGGGTTTGGAGCGCACCAAAAATTCGCAACAGCGTTGACAACATCCGTGACCTGTTGATCGACACACCCCGAGGAGGCCACGTGCGGCTCGCGGAAGTCGCCGACGTGCAAATCTTGCCCACACCGAACACGGTCAACCGTGAAAACCAATCGCGCAAGATCAACGTCTTGGCAAACGTGCAGGGACGTGACCTTGGATCGGTTGCTCGAGATGTTGAACAGGCAATCAAGAAAATTGATTTCCCGCTCGAGTACAATGCGCAGCTTTTGGGAGAGTACGTCGAACGCGAGGCGGCACAACAACGCATTCTGTACGTCGGCATCGTTGCCGTGATCGCCATTTTCTTTCTCTTGCAGGCATCGTTCGGCAATTGGCGTTTGGCAACCCTGACGTTTTTGACACTGCCTTGGGCCTTGGTCGGTGGCGTGATCGGTGCGTTCATTGGCGGTGGCATCCTTTCGCTCGGATCATTGGTTGGATTCCTGACGGTGCTCGGAATTGCCACGCGCAACGGCATCATGATGATCAGTCATTACCAGCACCTCGAGACGCACGAGGGCGAAACCTTCGGGCCGGGATTGATCTTGCGTGGGGCGAAAGAACGCCTGTCGCCGATTCTGATGACGGCCCTCGCCACTGGCTTAGCCCTCGTGCCATTGGTGATCGCGGGCAATATTCCGGGCCACGAAATTGAGCACCCGATGGCGATTGTGATTCTGGGCGGACTGGTGACTTCGACGCTGCTGAACCTGTTCGTCGTACCAACGATGTACTTGCGATTCGGTAAGCCACGCTCACAAATGCCGTCACAATTGACTGCAACAGGCATCTGAATTTGGACTCGAGGGTGAAAGTCAATAGGAACAACCTTCACCCTCGAGCTTTTCGCAACTGCTTTTCTTTACCGTTCCCAAACCTTTTGTCGCTACTAATAGACCCTGCAAAACTCTTTTCTATCTCGAGCCCACAACCTGAACGAGACGTGCCTCACACGCTCACCACGGATCAGACTTAGACTATTTTACAGAAGCATTTTTTTGGCTCGTTTCCTGGTTCGTCATTTTGGACGGAGTGATACCCATGAACCCCTCCAGCTTCCCCAAATTGCTTATTCCAATACTGACTGGATTGCTGCTTGGTTTCATGCCAACTCGAGCCCAGGAAGCAAGCTTCGCGCTGAATGATGCGCTGGGTCGGATCGAATGGGCTCCAACGGTTGTTCAAGCCAATCGCAAATCGGCCTCAGCCTGACGAAATTTTTGTTTGGCTTGA
>JAYURE010000481.1:0-4378 GCA_043756345.1 Deinococcales bacterium
GGGCCGAATTGATGACTCGAGGGGCGAAGCTTGGGGCGGTTCAAGATGCGGGTGAATTTCAATTCTGTGATGGCAAAGACCCGGAAGGCAATCCGTACTCCATCAGCAGCCGACCCTGAAAAGTCCATCCGACGGGTAAGCTTGAAGCATGATTCACATCGTCCCGCGCAATGAACCCAAACCCGCACCGGCAGGGTACTTCTCCGGTCAGGTCAGCGTTCTCGAGTTGATCACCAGCCCCGAACCGATGAACCTGGCGGTCTTCAGAGTGAGCTTCGCGGCGGGCGCTCGCACCGCCTGGCACACGCATCCTCAGGGGCAAATTTTGCACATCGAATCTGGCCTGGGATGGTTCCAACGGGATGGCGAAAAAACCTTCGAGATCAAACCTGGCGATACGGTCTACATTCCGCCGCTCGAGTGTCACTGGCACGGTGCGAGCGCCGATCAAGCCATGACGCACTTGGCGATGCAACGGCTCGAGGATGGCGTGTCCGCCACTTGGCTCGAGCAGGTCAGCGAAGAGGAGTACCGCCTGTGAAAGCCATGCTGATGACGGATCGTGGCACGCCGGACGTGCTGCAAATGGGTACGATTCCAGACCTCGAGCCTGGACCGGGCGAAGTGCTGGTGCGGGTTCGAGTGACCGCGTTGAACCATTTGGATGTCTGGGTGCGCAAAGGCGTCGCCAGCCCCAAGTTGCCATTGCCCCACATCCTCGGGTGCGATATCGCCGGAGAAATTCTCGCGTTTGGTCCACGAACCATGATCGACGAACCCGGCATGCAAACCTCAAGCCTGGACAAGCTCGAGATTGGAACGCGGGTGATGGTCAATCCCGGATTGTCCTGCGGACGCTGCCGCCGTTGCCTTGCGGGACGTGACAACCTCTGTGCCAGTTACCGGATCATTGGTGAACACACACGCGGCGGGTATGCCGAACAGATTTGCGTGCCAAGAGCCAACCTCGTGCCAATCCCGGATGATTTGAACTTCTCGAGCGCCGCTGCGATTCCACTCGCGGCGCTGACCGCCTGGCAGATGGTCGTGGACAAAGCCCGCGTCAAACCCGGCGAGCGCGTGCTGGTCATGGCTGCCGGATCGGGCGTTTCAAGTTGGGCGATTCAAATGGTCAAACTGTTTGGCGGCATCGTGATTGCCACAGCCAGTACGGACGAAAAACTCGAGCATGCGAAAAAGTTGGGTGCAGATTTCACGGTCAATTACACGCAAGAGGATTACGGCAAACGGGTCAAAGCGCTGACCGGTGGCGAAGGCGTTGAAGTCGCCATTGATCACACTGGCGCGGACAATTGGGCCACCACCATCAAGTCTCTGGCCTGGGGCGGCAGGATGGTCACGTGCGGCGCGACCAGCGGCAACGAGGCCAGCACGCCGCTGGCGCACGTGTTTTTCAAGCAACTCGAGATTCTGGGCAGCACCATGGGTTCAAAAGCCGATCTGTTCCAAATCCTCGAGTTTGTGAACAGTGGGAAACTCCGACCGATTGTGGATCAGGTCATACCGCTCGAGAATGCACGCGAAGCGCACACGTTGATGGAATCCAGAGCATTCTTCGGCAAGATCGTGCTCGAGGTTTGAAGAACGCAGGTCCGCTCGAGGGTTGTCGTACTCACCACGCTCGAGGGTTCCGCAGTAATTTTGAAAATCGGGGCAACGGGATTCGAACCCGTATCAACCACTTATAAGATGGACGCTCTCACCATTGAGCTATGCCCCGAAACATTCGGAAGCACAGGTATTCGAGAAGCGAACATGACGAGAATGTAGCACGATTTCTCGAGATGCGTTAATGCCGCGCACCGGTCGGTTGGAGTGTCGCTTCGAGTTCGGTCATGACTTCCTCGAGCATGCTGTCACGGCCTTCGGTCAAGGCGTTCAGGTCATCCGGTACGACACGATTCGGTGTGACGTTTTTTGAGAGTGCTTCATCGTCTGCAAAATAATTTTGCACGCTGGCCAAACGTAACTCGGAACCATCCGTCAACCGCAACGGCAGCACCGCATACGCACCCAAACCTCGGGTTGGCTCACCAATCACTCGGGCCAGGTTTTCATGCTCGAGCAGTGCGACCAGAATTTCGGCGCTGCTCGAAGTGCTGGCATTCACCAGCGTGAAGATCGGCCCGTTGAACCGTGTGTACCGATCCAACGTCACCGTGCGGAATGGCAAGCTCACCTCGAGCGTTCCGTTGCGCACACCGTAGGTTTGTGTCGCCTGCCGTGATCGCAATTTCAGCACGTCACCTTCGGTCAGGGCGCTTAAAAACAGCATCGCTTCGTCCAGAAATCCGCCAGAGTTGTAACGCAAATCCAACACGAGCGCCGCAGGATTTTGACTCGAGAATTTGCTGATCGCATCGTGCAAGCGTTGCGCCGTGCCGATGCTGCGAAACGATGGAATGTGCAAGTACAGGATTTTGGTGTTGCGTACCGTCAAGAGTTTGGCGTTTGGTTGCAACATCGTTGTGATCGTGCCGGTGATGGGAGTGACATAGACGTTCAAGCGTTCGCCGCGCCGCAAGATTTTCAAACCTGCCGCGCTCGAGTTGGTGAATGGCACGTCACGTAACGCGCCAACATTCGGTCCATGTGATACCTCTTCGATCACATCGCCAACTTGCACGCCCGCCAAAGCTGCGGGTCCAGCCTCGAGCAAACGCACGACCACATCGCGGTTTTTGTTGTCGCGGCGCACATCCCATCCCAGGTCGTAACGTGTGTCTTGGCTGGCATCGCCACCCTGCTCGAGTTGCAAGCGTGCGACCTCTTCGGGTGTGCGAAAGCTCGAGACGCCATCTGGCAATTCGCGGGTGATGGCCCGCAAGGTGTCGTGCAATTTTTGTGCAGCGCAATCCTCGCTGGTGCAATTTGTTTTCAAGGCCCGTTCGAGTTGGGCGCGAATCGCAGGGAAATCCAGTTTGGACAGTTCGACATAATGTCGTGTCAGCAGGACTTGATATTGTGTGGTCAGGTCACTCGCAGGACTCGAGAGTGCGAGACTGGCAAGCAGCGTGGCAAGCAGCAATGAGGTTCGGATTCGGTGTTGCACGCAAGCACGATGACCCGAGAGGTCATTGGGAAGCAAGTGGGTTTTCTCATGCTCGAGGATTTCAAAATGAATTTGTTGTTGGTGCGGTCGTTGTTGACCCGCCCGAAGCGTGTTGTGCTCAATGCCAACGCGCAACGAATCACCTCGAGTGAAACCTGGTTGGATCAGGTTCGAGCAAACACGGGCGAAGCCGATCTTGAGCCAGCACGGTTCGAGGTTCCACACGATCAACTCGAGGCTCGGGTATTCTGGATTAACCTCTACAACGCCCTGACCCTGCAGGCGATGATGCGCAACAAGATTCAAAATTCGGTGCTCGAGTTTCCCGGTTTCTTTGATTGTTGCGCCTATCAGGTTTTTGCCGATTCGCTCGAGTTCACACTGACATTAAACGAAATCGAACATGGGATTTTGCGAGGCAATCGTGCCGTCCTCTTCTCTGCCCCGTTGCCCGCGAACGATACGCGCCAAGATTTGATCTTGCCGCTCGAGCCACGCATCCATTTCGCCCTGAATTGTGGCGCGATTTCTTGCCCACCGATTCGTGCATATCGGGCCGAAAATTTAGAGGCGCAACTCGAGCTTGCCACACGCAGTTACCTGCAATCGGTACGCCTCGAGAATGGTGTCGTGATCGTTCCCAGATTGCTGCAATGGTACGCCAAAGATTTCGGAACTCCGCTCGAGTTTGTGCGAACCTACCACCCGGATTTACCTGCGAATGCTCGAGTGCGGTTTGATGCTTACAACTGGAACAAATAGCGGGAATTCAGGCTCGAGTTTTTCCTTTTCAATTTCAACTTTTCAATTTCAACTCGTCCTACGCCCCCGCCAGTTCAATCAACCTCGTGATGTTCCGACGCGATTCAACCTTGACGCTGCCCGCTGCTCGAACACCGCTGGTCAGGTCGGTGTTCCAACCGTCGAGCGTGTACAAATCTTGTAACGCCCGCGTGAATGGGATCAGATCGGCGAGCGCTTGGGTTGGGTAATCGGCGGCATCGCCGTAACTCGAGACGAGCGCGACCAGGCAGTCTTGGCTGGCAGCCTCGGCCCCTTCGGACAGCCCGGAAATGTCGAGCCATGACAAGCCGTTTGCGGCCCGAGTCCAGTCGCGCAGGCAGGCTTGATCACCGATGAATCCGGCGGTGTTCAGGTTGCAATGACCATGCATGAAACTCGAGAGCAATCCGGTTAACGGTTCGGAAAGTTCGGCCAGCATGATCCCGGCCTCCTCGAGCAGTCCGGTTTGGGTCATGGTTAGTTCGTACTCGCCCCGTTCGCTCAGGCTGGCGACCTCGGCGA
>JAYURE010000482.1:0-4376 GCA_043756345.1 Deinococcales bacterium
TTTGAGCGTGAAGGAATCAAGTTTTTTCTCGATGCCCATCTGTCTCAAATCGAAACGATTCAAGAAAGTGTGCGACTCCATTCCGAGCGAGCAAACGAAACTCAAACGCTCGAAGCCACGCACGTTTTTGTGTCAACCGGTCGCAAACCCAACACCGATGATCTTGGACTCGAGACGGTTGGTGTGACGCAAAATGATCAAGGTATTGTGCGTGTCAACGAGCGTCTCGAAACGAACGTCAAAGGCATCTTTGTGGCCGGTGACATCCGTGGTGGTCCGCAGTTCACGCAGACCTCCTGGGATGATTTTCGCATCCTAGAATCGCAATTGATCGGTGATGGCTCGAGAACCACAGACCGTGTAGTGCCGTATGCGTTGTTCACCGATCCAGAGTTGGGGAGGGTCGGGATCACTGAGCGCGAAGCGGCACTCAAAGGGCTCGAGGTGCGAACCGTGCGTTTCGAAATGAAGCACAATGGCAAGGCAATCGAGACTGGTGAAAGCGAAGGATTCATCAAGCTTGTGGTAGATACCAATGACCAGTTGCTCGGTGCGGCGGTGTTGGCAAGTTCGGGTTCTGAGTTGGTCCACCTTTACCTCAACCTGATCAACTCCGGTCAAACACTCGCATCGATTCGAGATGCAATCTATGCGCATCCGACCTTGGCTGAAGCGGTTCAAAGCGCAACCGCAATGGTACAGAAAGCTTGACGTTTAGGGGAGATGTGAGCCCCGTGATGAGAGCGCGTTGTTAGGTCAATTGCGAATCAAGGTTTGCTGGGCTAAGAAACTATTTCAGTCACTCGATTGAGCCTTCAAACTCGAACTCTGCTCGGTTGACCAAATTGTGTTCCAAGAATCCTTTACGGTGTTTTTGTGGGACCCGATGATCCGCCGTCTCGAGCACCCAATCGCGGACCATTGCGAAGGCTCGAGTCGCGCCCGGATCGCGGTTCGCAGCCAGGACTTGAGCATGGGTGATCAGAACTTCGGCACGTTCGAGTCCGGCGATCTCGCAGGTTTCGTAAAGTCGCATTGCACGGTCACTGTGAATCTGTGCTGGCAGGCCGAGTGCCAGGTTCGCCTGTACGAGCCGAATCAGCGACGCGATACGCAACGGGTCGCGGTCGATCTGCTCGACCATCTCGAGCGCGTTCTGTGCCGCCGTGAGTGCCTGTGCAGGCGGCAGGCTAGGGCCTCGAGCGATCAGGAATGCTGCCGTGAATGCCCGGTCCACTTTGGATGGCTCGAGCAGGTTTTCGGCCTCTTTGAACATCTGGTCCGAATCGGGTTCGCCACGACGTGCCTTCAACGCAGCGAGCGTGTACAGACAAATACCTCGCTGCGAGACGGTCGCCTCCGGGTCGGCGAGCACAGCCAGCAATTCCGTCTCGGCCTCCGTTTCGGCCCCGAGGTTGAGGTAAATCAGGGCGCGGTCTTTGCGCAGCGTCAACAACCAGTACCGCGATGGCGCGGCGCGTTCGGCCAGGTCGATTGCCGCCTCGAGTCCATCGAGGGCCATCGCATACTCTTCGCGCATTCGCCAGGTGGCGCACAACGCCTGAGCGACCGTCAGTTTGAGTTCGATCTGACCATCCAGATTCTCGAGCACAGTGCGAGCCTCGAGTAGCGTTTGAATCGCGGCCCGACTACGACCGGCGAGCACCTCGAATTTTGCCAGGTTCGAGAGGACTTGAATCCGCAAGACGCGATCATTGGATTTCGCGCTGAGCGTCTCGAGGCGTTTGAGGTACGTGGTTGCCTCATCAATTCTGTTCAGGTCGCCGAGCGTGGTGGCGGCATCGTGCAACAGGCCGATCAACTCCTGAGGGCCAGCCAGTGTTTCAGGTAACGTTTCGGCCAGTTGAATACCGGGCTCGAATTGCTCGAGCGCCTCGGTGAAACGCGATTGATACCACAGCGCCGTGCCGAGCGACCGTATCAGCAGCACCTCGAGTTGTGTGTCGTCTCGAGGTTGAATCCCAACTTGGACCGAACTGTTTTCACGCAGGAACTCGAGACCGGTTCGTGCCGCCGCCTCGTGTTCTTTGTAATGCCCGTCCGATCCGAGCGCAACGCTGCGGGCGTGCCACGCCTGGGCGCGTTCTCGTGGCGTGCTGGCGATCTCAAGCAGTTGATCGAGCACGAGGTTGGCCTCGCCGCGATCTTTGAGGTCGTAGGAGAAACGGCTCAGCGCGTAGAGGGCCGAAAATGCCGCCGCAGGTTGCTGATGGCCCAGGTATTCCGCCGCCGCCCGTCGGTAGAAATCGGTGGCCTCGCCCAGACGGTACGCGGCGGCGGCCTGCTCTGCGGCCTTGACCAACCACGGTGCGGCGCTCGCACCGTTGCCGCCCTCGAGCCAGTGTTCGGCAATCCGTGCGGGACTGCCCAAATCTGTCTCGAGCATCTGCGCGACGCGGCGATGCAACAGTCCGTGAATCGCTCCGGGAATCGCGGACAGCGTCGCCTCGAACACCAAGTCGTGACTGAAGGCCGTGCCGCGCAGCACCTCCGAGCGCTCGAGTTCCGCCCAGGCTTCGGACAGATCGAGCGGGTTCGTCTCGAGCGTTTTCGCGGCGCGTTCGACCGTGTTGTCCGTACCCAGAATCGCGCAAGTCCAAGCGAGCCTTCGTGCCGTTTCGGACAGGCGTTCGAGGCGGCGTTGCACCAACGGTCCGACCTTGCCCGGTGGCGGCAGGCGTCCGGGCCAACCGTGTTGCAACTGCCCGGTCTCGAGCAGGTGCTTGAGCGTCTCGAGCAGGAACAACGGGTTGCCGCCGGTGTAACGCATCAATGCTTGACCGAAGTCGGCGGCCTCGGGCAAATCCAAACCTGCGAGCAATTCGTTGACCGCCTTAAGTTCCAACGGCTCGAGTTCGATGCGCACCGCCAGTCCCGCATCAACGAGTCCCGTGACCATAGCCTCGAATTGATCGCTCAGTTCGCCGCGACGAAAAACGTTGACTTGACGCGGGTGATTGCTCTGACCGAGCAGCGTTCCCTCGCCCAAAAGGTAGGCCATGATTTCGCTGCTGGCGCGGTCCACGAATTGCACGTCATCGGAAACGGTCACGGTGTCTTCCTGGCGGGACAAGCCAACCATCGTGCCGATGGCGCTGTAAAAACGCAGCTTTTCAGATTCCGAGGTCAACGGCGGCAGCGGTTCGCCAGAGTTCAATTCGGGCAGCAACCGCGAGAGTTCTGAGCGCACCCAATCGGGAAGTTGATCGCGCAATTCGGGCTGTGCAGCCAGCGATTCGCGCAAGCCTCGAGCCTGCGACGAGAACGGCACGAGTGCATCGCCGGGACGGGCGCTGAAGCGAAAGACGCTGCCTTTGCTGGCCGCGAAATCTTGCGCCAGCCGCGACTTTCCCGCCCCCGGATCGCCGCTGATGAAGATCGCTTGACCCGTAGCCCAGGCCGCCTCGAGTTGCGCCCATTCGCGTTCGCGTCCAACCAGCGAGGGTGGATGCAGCACCCGCAACGGCACGCCACGCGGCGCAGGCGTTGGCAGGCCACCGCGTTCGATTTGCCGCATCAACTCGAGGCTCTCCGGCAACGGTTCGACGCCCAATTCGAGTTTCAAGCTTCGCTCGAGGTGGGAAAAAACAGCGAGCGCGGCGGCCCGATCACCGTTCAAAAAATGCAAACGCATCAGGCGGCGATGGGCACCCTCCGAGAGTGCCTCGAGTCGCAAACACTCGAGCGCAAATTTGATCGCACCCGTCAAATCACCACTCTGCTCGAGCCGGTCGGATTCGGCGGCGTTGGCGTGACGACGTAACCCGGAAAGACCATCGTGGGCGTTGTGCAACCATTCCTCAAAATCTGGGCAGTCATCGTATTCGTAGCCGTCCAGCAATTCACCCGGACTCTCGAGCACACCCGCATGATCCCCGGCGAAAGCTCGAGCCTGAAGCTCACCGGCATCGGCGGTCACAAACGGTGCGAGTTGAATTCGAGCCTCGCCAACGATCACCTCGAGACCGCAGAGGTTGCGCAAGCGCCGCAGCAATTGCCGCATGTTGTTGTGCGCCGTGTTGTCCGAAGAATCCGGCCACAACCACGCCGCCAAACGGTACTTGACGGCCTCGCCCTCGAGCGCCAGATACGCGAGCACGGCGGCCGTGCGACGCTCGAGCCGGATTGCGACACCGGCCTTGACCAGTCGCGCCCCAGCCAGCACCTCGAGCCGCACATTCACCGTGCGACCTCGGGCGTGCAGGGTTTTCGGCGTTGGTTCACGCCGAAAGTCTATGCGAGAACCTCGAGAATCGGCTAAGGACTTGGGATGAAATAACTTCCCGATTTCCAAACCAACAACTTGCAGTACAACAAAGTTTCTCGAGATCAAACCCGGAAGTTGTTTCATCCCG
>JAYURE010000483.1:0-4376 GCA_043756345.1 Deinococcales bacterium
AGTGCTCGGGCCAATTCTGACCCGATCCGGCTTTTGCCCGTGCCCATGAATCCAACGAGCGCCACCCAATTCGCGGGACGCTCGAGGTCGATTGGATCACCGACGCGGGGCATCTGAAATCCTCCATGACGAACCGAGCACGTGAAGGGCGGTTCCCTTCGCCCTTCGCCCTTCGCCCTTCGCCTCAGTATGTTGAGAGATAAGCACGGTATTCCTCGAGCCGTTGGATCATCTCGGGCAGGGTGTCACAACCGAATTTCTCGAGGTACGCTTCAGCGAGCACAATCGCAATCACGCACTGAAAGATCACTCCGGCGGCAGGCACCGCTGTCGTGTCGGAGCGTTCTCGGGCGGCATCGGCAGCCTCGTGCGAAACCACGTCCACGGTCGGCAATGGCTTCATCAGGGTCGCAATCGGTTTGAGGGCAACACGCACGATCAATTCTTCACCGTTGGTCATGCCCGCCTCGAGCCCACCCGCGCCGTTCGTGTCCCTCGAGTACGAGCCACGTTCCGGGTTGGTCTCGCGGTAATGGATCGCATCGTGTACGTTCGAGCCGGGTTGGTCGGCGTTTTCAAAGCCACGTCCAATCTCGACACCTTTAACGGCCTGCGTGCCCATGATCGCCTGCGCGATGCGTCCATCGAGTTTTCGATCCCAATGCGAATAACTGCCCAATCCCGGAATCAATCCTCGAAACCGAACCTCGAGCACGCCACCGAGCGTGTCACCGTCGGCTTTGGCCTGATCAATCAAGGCAATCATGCGGGATTCCGCATCCGAATCCAAGCAACGAACCGGTGAGGCATCAATCGCCTCGAGTTTGTCCCAGGAAAATTTCGCACTCGAGGAAATCCCGCCGAGACGATCCACATAATTCGCTCCCTGCACGCCCAGAGCACCAAGCATTTTCAGACAGATTGAGCCGACCGCAACTCGAGAAGCGGTCTCTCGGGCGCTGGCACGCTCGAGGACATCGCGCAAATCTTTGTGGCGGTATTTCATGCCGCCAACCAGATCGGCATGACCGGGACGGGCCGCCGTTAAGGATTTCTTGCGCGGTTCGTTGCCTGGATTGACATCCATGATTTCAGTCCAGTTTTTGTGATCGCTGTTCTCGATTTTCAGGGTGATCGGTGCGCCGGTCGTGCGACCCGCACGAACACCGGACATGAATTCAACCGTGTCCTTTTCGATCTGCATGCGCCGTCCGCGTCCGTGTCCAAGTTGACGCAGTGCGAGCCAGTGGTTGACATCGCTGGTCTCGAGTGGGATTTGGCTCGGTAAGCCTTCGATGATCGTGGTCAGTTGTGGGCCGTGTGATTCGCCCGCCGTTAAGTACCTCATGGCTCGAGCGTAACACGGGCTTACAGTCCAGTATGACCCCGGCAGAGGGTGCAGTCCTGAAATGGGACTGGCTGGTTTTCGAGCAGAAAGCAGTGAAAAGTGGAAGGTGAAAACTGCACGAGGCTCGAGCCTTTTCTTTCCACTTTGAACTTTCCACTTTCTACTTATGTTCATCGTCCCAATCTGAGGCTTCACCCCCGGCAGATGCCCCGGTCGAGGGTTGTAGGCTGGGGCATGAAAGCCGCGTTTCTGGCCGTACTGACCTTGAGGATCGCCTTCTGGCTCGAACGGGTCTCGAGGCGTTTCATTGCGGTGATCCCACAGGCTCCTGCCGCCAAGTTTGATTTGGTGGCCGCTCGGCGCGAACTCAGCCTCGAGGAAGCTTTGTACGCGGCCCAGACATCCAAAGGAACATCCAATTTTGAAGCGGCTCGAGAATACGAATTCGTTCCCGAGGATGAATACTTCCGGCGGGTCGAACGGCTGCTCGAGTCCTCTGCCAAAGCCTGACCTAAAGCCTGACCCAAAGCCTGAATGCGAAGATTTCAATCGGTGTTGAGTTTGCAAAAATAAAAAACCCGCCTTCTCGGGCGGTGAATATAATAAGTGTACATCGTTATGCACTATTCGTCAAGACCTTGCGTTTGAATTGCCAATCCCGCAGACTCGAGGAGCACAAATTCAATCTTGAGAACCGCAAGGAGATTTCATGGCGTACATCCCGAAAAAGGAACACAAATTTACCTTCGGACTCTGGACGGTAGGCAACATTGGCCGCGATCCGTTCGGCAGTCCAACCCGCGATGGTTTCACACCAGAATTCATCGTTGAGAAACTCTCGAAATTAGGCGCGTGGGGCGTGAACTTGCACGACAACGATCTCGTACCGATGGATTCGAGTACCGCCAAGCGCAACAAGATCGTCTCGAGTTTCAAGCAGGCATTGTCCGACAACGGCATGGTCGTGCCGATGGCGACCACGAATTTGTTCGGCGATCCGGTTTTCAAAGATGGGGCTTTCACAAGCCCTGATGCTCGAGTTCGTGCTTTCGCAGTGCAAAAAACCATGCGGGCCATGGACCTCGGGCACGAGTTGGGCGCGAGCACCTACGTCCTCTGGGGCGGTCGTGAGGGCGCTGAGGTCGATGCGGGCGGCAACACGCTCGATGCGCTTGAGCATTTCCGTGAGGCGCTAAATTTCCTGGCCGCGTACAGCGAGGATCAGGGATTTGGTTACAAGTTCGCGCTCGAGCCAAAACCGAACGAACCTCGCGGTGACATTTACTTGCCGACGGTCGGTTCAGCGCTCGGCTTTATCGCCACGCTCGAGAGGTCAGAATTGTTCGGTGTCAATCCAGAGTTCGCGCATGAAACCATGGCGGGCTTGAATTTCGTTCATGCGGTGGCGCAGGCGATTGATGCCAAAAAATTGTTTCACATCGATTTGAACGATCAGAAGCCTGGACGTTTCGATCAGGATTTGCGTTTCGGTTCGGAAAATTTGAAGGGCGCGTTTTTCTTGATCAAGTTGCTCGAGGATTCCGGTTACGATGGTCCGCGCCATTTTGACGCTCACGCTTTGCGCACCGAGGACGCGAACGGCGTTTGGGAGTTCGCCAAGGGTTGTATGCGCACGTATTTGATCTTGAAAGAGAAGGCGGCAGAATTCAATGCCGACAAGGAAATCCAGGCGTTGATCAAGGCGTACAAAGTCAAAGACAAGTCACTCGAGAAACTGTTGGGCGCGTACTCGAGTGCGAGCATGAAGGCGTTGAAATCGCAGTCGTTCGATCTCGAGGCGTTGCGCAAGCGTGGACCGGGGCTCGAGAAACTCGATCAACTTTCGGTCGAAGTCTTGCTCGGCACGCGCAAGTAAATCTCGAGTAACTTCGAGCCGAACGAACTCGAGCCAGACCAGTTTTCAACTCAACAAACTCGAGCAAAACAAACCGGAATCCAGGCTCGAGCCAAACAAAAAGGTCAAAGAGATTCATTCCTCTTTGACCTTTTTTAACCTTTCACCTTTTTGCTTTCTTGCTCACAAGACAGCACCTTCTTGATCCCAGGCGTGCATCTGGCGGGCGGGATCGCTTCTTGGCCCCACACCAGCACCTCACGGGCTTAGGCCGCTAACGGGCTGTTCGCGCTTCACCTGCTTTTTACCCACCACTCCAGGCGAACAGTTCGTCATAATCGCGTTGGGCTTGCGCGAAAATCCGGCTGTAACTGGCCATGTCCTCGAGATGCACGACCAGGTATTTCGTGCCACTGGCGAGGCGCAGGCTGAGGGCAACGATGGCTCCACCGTTGAACTCGAGGGTGTAGACGCGGGATGGGCTGCGTTTGAGTTCGCTGCTGAGTTCGATGTTGTAGCGTTCGACTTCACCGATCACGCTGGCGAGTTTTGTGGGTTCGTGAACTTGTCCAAACTCGAGCGTCCCGTTGGTGTGGATCAGGACGGCGTGGGCAACGCCGCGTTCGGCGGCGATGCTGGTCAGCCAGGCGCTCAGGGCGGCGGGGTTGGCGCTCGCTACCGTTACTGTATTGGTCGGGCTGGGTTGTGGGCTCGAGACGATCAGGTTCGGGGCAGGTTCGGGTTCAGGGCTCGAGATCACGGGTGCGGCGACAGGGACTGGTACAGGTATGGGTGCGGGAACGGCAACTGGTGTCGGGGCTGGCGTTGCACCAGGTCCGAAATTGAAGATGCCCAACAGGTCATCGATCATCGAGGTGTCTTTGAGCGCGGCGGCCACGGCGTTCGCGGCGGCGTACTCTTCGCGCACTCCGGCGATCAGGTCTTCAGATTCCTCGAGTGAACGCTCGAGTCGCAATCGCGTTTCGGGTGAGATGTGCGACATGGCGCGTTCGGTCTGCATGATCTCGACGTTGCGCACGAGTTGACGCACGGTTTCGCCACCCATGCGGGTGTAACGTTTGGTCTCCTCGATGATCGTTTCGGCACGGCTGCTCCAGCTTGCCAGTGCGGTTTCCTCACTGATGCGCAGTTGCTCGAGTTGATCCCAGACGG
>JAYURE010000484.1:0-4375 GCA_043756345.1 Deinococcales bacterium
CTTCTACGATGATCGCCTCTCTGGGTTCTTGCAGGTTACCAACACCACCGAAGTCAAGATTCGTCGCGCTGGCGTCTTTAATCAGGAAGGACGATGAAACACGCCACCAAATACAACAAGCATCAGGCAGGATTCACCCTGCTCGAGCTGCTGATTGTTGTCGCCATCATCGCCGTTCTCGCAACGATTGGTTTTAACTCCTTCGCGCAATATCAGCAAACGCAACGACTCAATACCGCCCGAACCGAGATGGTGGTGGCGATTGAACGGGTCCGGCAGTACACGCGGCGATATAACGTCTCCTACAACATCAAGTTCAATACGGACGGCAGTTACGCCTCGACCACCAAAGACTCGGCTGGCATTGCAGTCACCCAGATTGCAGGTCCACCCGTGACCACCCTCCCACAGATTTCGGGCAAATTACCAACGGGCATGACCTTTACGGTCAATGCCAGCGGTGCTGGCCTTAACGAAGTGATTTACACGGCACCGTTTGCACGCAGCGATGCCAGCAAAGACTGCGTTGGCATTGCCTTGAGCGCCTTGGGACGCACTTTCGGGCAGGAAATCCACATTGTTGGTGTCACGGGCAAAGTGTTGTCCCGTCCGATCAATACCAACCAAACAACACCATTATGCCCCACGCTTTAAGTATTCCAAGTCCCAAGGAGATTTCCATGAAACGCCACTCAGCAGGTTTTACATTGGTCGAAATGATTGTTTCACTCGTGCTGGTCGGAGTGCTCGGCGTCATCGCCACCGGATTTCTGACACCGCTACAGATCAATCGGCGCACCGCACAAGAGGGCCAGGCCACCAACCATGCGCGTTCGTACCTCGAGTTGGTCAAAGGACGTTGGCTAAACACAAGCACTTTCGCAACAGGTTCACTGCCCAAAGTGTGTGCCAAAACGAGCACCGACACGGATTGTGATTTGAAAATGGATACCGGGTGGAACGTTGGCGTGGATGCGACACTCGTGGCATCGTGGGCTGCAACCGATACGTTGCGCACCGTGACTGTCAAAGCATCACAGGGGACGTACACGTACTCGTTTTCGACCCTGATCTCACAACCCTGATCTCGGACCTGATTTTGGGCCAAGCCTTGTGGACCAGATCTCAAAACCTTACAAACCTAACCCAGAAAGCATCGTTGCGAACCTCAGAATTTGGAGACATCATGTCCACACCCCAACAAACCGTTCTGTCCAAGGGTTCACCCAAGAAGTCCGGCTTCACCACCCTCGAGTTACTCGTTGCAACAGGATTGCTTGGCCTGGTTTTGAGCCTGGTGATGCAGTTTTTTGTGACGGCAAGTTCAACCACACGAACGATCACCAACCAAGCGGCATTGCAGAATGAATTGAGGACCGCCGCAGAAATTATTGGCGATGAGGTCCAGCGTGCTTATTACGTTTTCCCACCATGCGGAACGTACACGGGTACGGCCACTCCACCGGTTTTCGCCTCATGCACATCGTTCACGACGCCAACGGTGGCGTCCATACTGAACCTGAATGTCACTTGGAGTAAGTTCAATATTGTTTCCAGTGGAACCCGATTCCAAAAACCATCCGGTGGTTACGTCTGGTCGGTAGGCAGCAGCACCGATCCAATCCTGGCGATGATCTCGCCACCGAAAAACCCTGCGATCACATGCTCAAATGCTACCGGCACAAGTAAAGATGGCTGCTTTCGATTCGTCGCTTTTTTTCCCGTCAAGCGCTCCGGCGTGACTGCATCCACCTCAGCGGCCCCTCGAGATTTTGTCAACGAGGACACCGAAAACAAAAACGGTTGGGTCCTAATGGAATACCGCAAAAATCTAGATTACAACGTTGCATTTAACAGTCCGTACACGAGTTTGACCGTGCCGGGACTGGGTTCATTGACCAGTTCTGGAACCTCTACAGATAACTTTGGCAAACTGACGATGACGGGATTCTCGACCCTGAGTATTCCACCGATCAATTGGCTGGATGCGGGCTGTTTCTCGGTAGACAATAATAACAGCGACTGCACTTTAATCTCGAATTCAACGACCACCCGACTTAACGACCCAAGCTACGATCCGGCCCCGTCGATTCAGCAAACCGAAGGGTCATTGCCAAGAATTCAAAATTTAAGCAACAACACTTCGATAAACTTGGCCACATTCTCTGCCCGCATGCAGGCGGTCGTGAGAGCCTTAGAGCTTGACAGTACGCCCGGAACCCCAAGGGTCCTGGTAGATTACATTGAACCGAACACCGGGTTCTCTGTCGATTTTGCCCAGGCGGGCAGTGTCGATCAGCGTGGCGTAACAGAGGTTCGTTTAAAGCTGCAAGGCGGCATTCGACAGAATGGCAAAGTAATCGTTTTCCCGTCACAACCAGTGGAGATTTACGCCACACCGCGAAACATTCAGTAACTCTTAAGGTAACTTGTATCATAAGTACATCACCTCGAGCCCTTGCAAGTCTGGGCTCGAGGTTTTTTTGAATCCCAGCCGTGCCACCTCGAGTCCATTCACAACCTGATCTTGCAACCAGATTGCCTGGTGAACAAATCCCTCGAGTGGTCGTTTCGCAATCGGTTCCGAAACCTCGAGAATGGTTCCAGCACCAACCAAGTAACTGGCGCTGTAGAGATTCCCGCGTCGCGCATCCATGCTAACGGTCACACGTCCGTCTCGAGTGACCGCAATTGCTTCAAGACTTGGCACGCCGATCACCTGCGCGTTCCAGGCTCGAGCCAATCCAAGCCCGAGGCTGGCTCCGACGCGCAGTCCGGTGTACGAGCCGGGTCCGGTGCCGATGGCGATCAGGTCGGCGTGCGGCTCGAGGTTGGCCCGAGTGAACAATTCTTGAATCCGCTCGAGGATGATTTCGGCATGGGCTCGGCCAACATCTTCACTGTGCTCGAGTGCGAGGGTTTCATGAACACCGTCCGTCTCGAGGAGTGCGAGTGCGAGGTGGTTGCTGGTGTCGATGGCAAGAATTCGGGTCATACCCAGCGGCTCCAGGTGAACAGTTCGCGCACGCGAATCGCGCCGTCTTCGTGGACGCGACGCAGCCACAACCAGGCGAGGCTGCGCATCAATCCCGAGAGTGCAAACAGCGTGTGATAACCGGTCCAGCCCGTGCCGGTGCGGGGACTAAGGCTCGAGAAGAGTTCCAGAAGTGGACCGGAGAGAAATCCGCCCAGAAATCCGGCGAGTCCGGTCGTGGCGGACAGCAGGGCGATGAAACTCGAGCGGTGTTCTTTGGGTGCGCTGGCGAGCGCCAAGTTGAATTGTGCCGGTCCGATTGCGCCCCAGACCATCGCGTCGATCACGCCGCCGAACCAGATGGGCCAGAGGTTCCCAGGACTGGCGAGCATCCAACAGGCGGGCAGAAGCGTACCCGCGCCTATCGTGGCGATCTCGAGGATCGGTTTGTTTCCGGCCCGGTCCGCGAGGCGGCCCCATTGCGGTGCGAGGACCAAACCGGAAATCGCGGCGATGGCGCTCCAGAGCGCAACCTGCGTGTAACTCATGCGCAGGTGCTCCAAAAAATATGGAATCACGAACGGTGCGGCGAGCAGCACGGCGAACGTCCAGTAGATGTTGAAGGCGAGCACGTGCCGGAAATTCTGGTTGCGTAACGGCAGGGTGAACGTCTCGAGAAAATGCAGGCGTTGCGCGATCACCGGCGGTTCGATTTGTCGGGTTAAAAGCCAACTTGAGGTGATGGCGCTGATCACGGAGGTTACGAGCACGATTTGAAAGTCGATTGGTGAAGCAAACCTGTCCAGGAGCGTGCCCGCCGTTAGGTTGGCGGCCATGCCGACCATGCCGTGAATTCCGGCCCGAGATCCGAAGTACCGACCGCGTTCGCGTGGCGGCACGAGGTCGCCCATCCAGGCGATCCATAGTGCGCCTCCACCCGCCTGAAAGATGCCCGAGAGGGCGATCACGGCGATCAGCAACGGTACTCGGGCATTTGGTCCAAGCAGCACCAGAAACGGTGCGAGCAGCCACAGCAGCCGTCCGATGATCAGGCTGGCGATCACGATGGGTTTGCGCCGTCCGGCCCGTCCGCCCAACCAGGCCACCACCGGACTGAGCACCTGACCCAGCAATGGCACGCTCGAGATCAAGCCAAGCTCGAATGGGGTCGCGCCGAGGTGCAGCGCGTAGCCGGTCAGGACACTGCCCTGCGTCCAATTGATGAACACAGTCGCAAATCCACCCTCGAGCGTGCTCAGGCGCATGGCGTGGCGGATTTTGTTTTCGTCTGGAGGTTCAGTCATGGTTGGGAAGGGAAAGTGGAAAGTGGAAAGTGGAAAGTGGAAAGTGGAAAGTGGAAAGTGGAAAGTGGAAAGTGGAAAGTGGAAAGTGGAAAGAAAA
>JAYURE010000485.1:0-1613 GCA_043756345.1 Deinococcales bacterium
GCCCGAAAGCTTTACGGGCGGCCTTGACCGCAGCATCGACATCAGTTTCGTTCGCGCTCGAGATGCTCGCCAAAACCTGCTTGGTCGCAGGGTTGATCGTTTCAAAACTCGAGCCGGATTTTCCTTTGACCCAACGCCCATCAATGAACAGGTCAAACTTGCGTTTTTTGGAGTCCAACCAGGCATTCGCTTCGCTGGCAGATTCTGGGGCGGGACCGTACTCGAGGGACTGGAAGATCTCGGCAACATTGGGCATGGATCAGTTTACGTCAGTTGCTTGCCGAGGACTCGAAACGGACCATAAGCCTTACAATTTGAGGGCCGAACGATGGAAATTCAATTCCCGAAAACCCGCAAATAAACAGTCATCTTCTCGCCACCTGCGTCCCCGGCAAGAAGGTCGAGCGTGTACCTCGTCTCGAGGGTTCCCAATTGTGGCCCGGTCAGAATCAGGTTTTTCGGATTGACCAGCGATTCGGGTTTCCACCAGTACCGCCCGAGCGCATCATCACCGAATGGCAAGTCCGAACCGCGAAGCTCGAGTTTGTTGACGCGCAAAAATTCTTGAAATTCACCTTTGGGCATCTCGAATCTGGCATGCACGGAGGTGTCCAGAAATCCATCGACGCTCGAGTGCAATCCGATCATGTTCGCCGGTAGTTTCAGTCCGACCATTTTCTCGAGTTCACTTGGTTGAACGCTGGAGAGCAGATCGGTTTGGATGATTCCGTACCCGGCAATAAATCCCAGGCCAATGAACATGATCGGCCCTGCAATCAGTCCAAGCAAAAACCGTGGATCTCTCGAGAATGCCTGCGTCCAAATCAATGCGGCCAGACTCAAGAAGGCGATTCCGAGAAACAGTGGAGTTGGCATGGCAAGCCCGAAGTAATAAACCACGATGATCGGAACCAGGCCCAGAATTCCGGTCAATCCACCAACAATCAACGGCTTCGATTGGCTCGAGCGGGCCGGGTTCATGTGTTGAACGCATTCACAAAGATGAGGACTTGTCCACTGTCGAGTTCAGAAATTTGAATGGTCGGGTAGAAACCCGTTTTGGTGCTCGGTTGTGGTGTTCCTTCGAGCATCAACTTGGGTACGAACAATCTCGGTTTCGTGCTTCCATCGGGTGTCCACCAGTCGCGTTCGAGGTCGGTATTCGACAGTTGCGTTTTCGGGTCGGATTGAGGCTCGAGCTTGTTGATGCGTAAAAATTCTTTCACGTCGCCTTCGGGCATTTCAAAACGCACGAATACCTGCCAATCCTGAAATCCCTCGGCGTGAGATCGCATGTTGATAGCGCTCGAGGGTAGGTCCAGGCCAATCCATTGCTCGAGTTCTGCGGGTTTGAGGTCATCATGGGTGCTGGTACTGAACAGTCCGTCCGATAGCGCGAAGACGATAACGACCACGAAAACCACCAATCCGATGGTGCCGCCCGCAATCATGCTCAGCAAACGGGTGCGTTGTTGTGGGAATCGCCAAGCGGCAACGCCAGTAGCGATGAACAGTCCCGCGAGAACGGGTGTGGGCGAGACAGAGATGCCGATCATGGTCGTGCCGAACATCATGACCAGCGTGATGATCAGCCCCAGCAACGTTGCTGGCAG
>JAYURE010000486.1:0-1613 GCA_043756345.1 Deinococcales bacterium
CGGCACGGGTCAAGGGTCAGAACCTGGCAAAAAGTGAGACCAGCAGGCCATTCTTGGAGGCTCGAGAATCCTGATATAAGTCACAATTGTCTGCCTGGGTCAAAACATTAACCTTTGACCCAAGCGCGAACAGAACCGAACTGAACTGGGTTCAATTTTTGTTGATGCCCGCGAGTTCAGTCAATGCGAACCCGGCAACCTCGATACCTTTACGGAAGCACTCGAGAGAAAAGCGTTCATTCGGACCATGCAGGCCATCGTCCGGCAGGCCCATATCAACCAACAACACCGGAGCGCCCAAACGCGAACGCATCGTCGCCACGACCGGGATTGTGCCACCGCCACGCACGAACGCCACCTTCTTGCCTGGATACGCCCGCTCAAGCGCCCGCAACGCCGCCCGTGCCGCCGCGCTCGAGGTGTCCAAGGCCACTGGCTGCCCATGATGCAACGCCTTGACCTCGAGCGTGACACCGGCAGGTTTGATCTCGTGCAGGTACTTTTCGACCAAAGCGGCGATTTCGTCCGGGTCTTGATCTGGCACGAGGCGCAAGGAAATTTTCGCACCAGCCTTGGCGGGCAAAACCGTTTTGCTGCCCTCGCCCTGATAACCGCCCCAAATGCCGTTGACATCCAAGGTTGGCCGCGACCACAAGCGCTCGAGGATGCTGAAGCCCGCCTCGCCGCCCGCCTGAGACGCACCTACACCGGTCACACCGACGCTCAAGGCCAGATCGGATTCATTGAATGGCAAGTGCCGCCAACCCTCGAGTTCGGCCTCTGGAATGGCCCGAACTTTATCGTAAACACCCGGCACGAGAATCCGCCCGTTTTCGTCCTTCAACTTTCCAATCATGATGGCGAGCGCATTCAACGGATTCGCCACCGCACCACCGTAACTGCCCGAATGCAAATCCGATTTCGCACCCTGCACGTGAACCTCGAGATACGCCAGCCCACGCAAGCCAGTCGTCAATGTCGGCACGCCAGGGGCGAACATTGATCCGTCCGAAATCATCACCACATCGCAGGCCAAACGCTCGAGATTCCCAATGATGAACTCGTCCAAGTTGACGCTACCGCATTCTTCCTCACCCTCGATCAACAACTTGACATTAACCGGCAATAGCCCCGCCTTCAGCGCGTGCTCGAGCGCGACGACATGCGCGAACACCTGTCCTTTGTCATCGCTTGAACCTCGAGCATAAACGTACCCATCACGCACGGTTGGCTCGAACGGCTTGGTATTCCATTCCTCGAGCGGGTCGGCCGGTTGCACATCGTAATGACCGTAGAGCAAGACGGTTGGTGCGTCTTTGCCAGCCTCGAGCCATTCGGCGTAAACGACCGGATGCCCCTTGGTTTCAACAAGTTCTGATTGCAAACCGATGCGCTCGAGGTGATCCCTCAACCAATTCGCAGCCTGTCGTGTTTCAGCGTTAAACGCGGAATCTGCCGAGACACTGGGAATCGAAAGCCACTCGAACAATTGCGCCTGAGCGCGAGCAAAATCCGCATCAGAAATGATCATGACGCAAAGCATACCAAGCCAAGTCTCGAGATCTCAGACCGGTTTTAAACCCATCGCCTCGAGCAAGACCCGTTCCATGACC
>JAYURE010000487.1:0-1613 GCA_043756345.1 Deinococcales bacterium
CATTGTCTGAAAGCCTGAAATCCATCTCGAGCAAGCGCACACTGTTGCTGGCCGTCGCACTGAGTCTGGGCATCGTCGGCTGCATGTTGACCAGACCAGCACCGGCAGCCGTCCAATTCGCGGGCGCACTCCCGGCCTCACCCACGCTCGACCCGAACAAACCCACAATCGCCGTGGTGCTCGGACAGGCCGATACAGAGATCAGCGACGTGATCGCGCCACACGTGGCCTTCAAAACGGCAGATGCTTTCAATGTCGTGCTGGTCGCAGAACAACGCCAACCGGTCGCACTTTCGGGCGGACTCGAGGTGATTCCAGATTTTGCTTTCGCGCAATTGGACGCGCAACTGCGCGATCCAGACCTGATCATCGTGCCGAACATTCCAGACTTGAAAACCAACGAAAACGCACGGCTCTGGGTGCAACGCCACGGACGCGGCAACAGCATGGTCATGAGCGTCTGTGCCGGAGCCGCGATGCTCGCCGCAACCGAACTGCTCGACGGTCAAACCGCGACCACACACTGGGGCGACATCCTCTGGATCGAACCGACCTATCCGAAAGTCCGTTGGCTGCGAGGCCAACGTTACGTGGACAACGGACAATTCATCAGCACCGCCGGAATCCTCTCTGGCATCGACGGATCGCTGCACCTGATCGCCAGAATGCGCGGCAAAGCGCTGGCGCTCGAGGTTGCCAAGGCGATGCACTACCCGACCCAGTACCTCGAGCAGCCCAGCATGACGCAACACGGTTTTGGATTTCAAGACGCGCTGTTCGTGCTCAAATTCATGGCCCCTGGGAACCGGCCAACACTCGGCGTCGCACTGTTCAACGGTGTGGACGAGATGGCACTCGCGGCACTGTACGACGTTTACACACCGTGGCTGACGGGAAAACTCGAGGGTATCGCAGCAACAAATGTGATCACCAGCAAGCACGGAATGCACCTGATCGCCCGAAACAGGCCCGAGAACTGGGATGAAAGCAACGAAATTCTGCTGCCAGGAACGGCAGGGAATCCGCAGCGGCCAGATTGGTTGCAAGCGTTCCGCAGCACCGCAACAGTGGCCCGAGACGACGTATTCGCATTCGATGCGGCCCTGAGGCATTTGGCACGAACCGCAGACCTGCCAACGGCGGAATACACCGCCAAACGGCTCGAGTACCGCTGGTTTCAACCCTGACTAAAATCCCCCGTCGCACTCGAGAACCAAAATCAATCCGAACACGTTTTTGATGTCACAGGCAAGTAATTTACCTCAGGTGTATGCTCGCACCGGAGGCAAACCATGAGTCAAAAAACCGATTACACCGATGCCGAATGGGACACCCTACAACAACTGCCAATGATGATCGGCATGGCCGTCGCAGGCTCGAGCCCATCGGGTTTGAGCGGCGTTTTGAACGAAGCGATGACGACCAGCAAAGTCATGCTCGAGGCGAAAACGGCGGGTGGGCTGCTCGGCGCGATAGCAGATTCGACCGGAAATCCAGACGTGCGCAAAGCCCTCTCCGATGCCGCCTGGAAACCGCTCGATTTGAAAACCAAAACGCTCGAGGCTTGCAAGAGCGCGGTCAGTATCGTCACGGAAAAAGGAACGGCTGACGAA
>JAYURE010000488.1:0-4355 GCA_043756345.1 Deinococcales bacterium
TTTCCACAATCACTCGAGCAACTTTTTGCGCAATCCGGTTGAAGAGTTCTTCGCCTCGAGCCCGGTCGCGCAGGCTCAAATACCCGAGGTCAAACAAATTGTGCATCTGGTTCTTGTCGTCCACGGCATCGTTGTAAAGTTCGCGAAAGTTTTTACCGCTGACACTCTCGAGAATTTCTTCAAGATCATTGATCAGTTGATGCTGGTCTGGATGTCCGGGTTCTGGAATTTCTGGGAAGCGCGTCGGGCCGGTCACATCCAAGACTGGAAGCACCAGCACGGCATGGTGCGCGGTCACGGCGCGGCCAGATTCGGAAACGATGATCGGGTAGGCGCTCTCCTCAAGTTCTGCGCCTTTGCAAGTCTCGAGCACGCTGTAAATCACATCGTTCGCGTATTCTTGTTGGGTGTAATTCGCGCTGGCGTAATACGTGGTTTTGCTGCCGTCGTAATCGACTGCGAGGCCACCGCCGACGTTCAAGTATTTGACGGGCACACCCAACTCGCGCAGTTCGGCGTAGGTTTGCGCGGCCTCACGCACGGCGACTTTGATGCGACGAATATCGGTCAGTTGCGAACCGATGTGCGAGTGCAGCATCACCAACGAATCGAGCATGTTGGCGGCCTCGAGTTTGCGCACGACGGCCAGCAACTCCGTGGCGTTCAATCCAAACTTGGCCTGTTCGCCGCCAGATTCCTCCCACTGTCCCGCACCTCGAGCGTGCAGTTTGAAGCGTGCTCCGATCTGCGGTTTGATGCCAACTTCACGCGCAATTCGCAAGACGCGATCCAATTCCGAAAATTTCTCGAGCGTGATCACGACGTTCTTGCCGAGCTTCTGGCCCCACAAGGCCAGACGCACGAAGCCGTCGTCCTTAAAGCCGTTGCAACACAAGAGCGCATCCGGGTGAAGGTCTTGGGCCAGACACAGCGCGAGTTCGGCTTTGCTGCCCGCCTCGATGCCATGCGCGAACGGATAACCAGCCTTGACGACCGTTTCGACGACCATGCGCCGTTGATTGACTTTGATTGGGAACACGCCCTGATAGCGGCCCGGATAACCGTACTCCTTGATCGCTGCCGCGAACGCCTCGTTCAATTGTGCGACTCGAGCCTCGAGAATTTGCGGGAATCGCACGACAACCGGCAATGCCTCGTCACGTTTGACGATCTCGTTGATGATCTTCTCGAGCGCAATACTCGCACCGTGAGACCCGTCAGGACTGGCCTCGAGTTGTCCTTGTTTGTTGATGCGGAAGTACCCGCTGGCCCAGTTCGGCACGCCATAAACTTCGTTGGCGTCGTTCACGCTGAATTTCTCGAGGGTCGTCAATGTCTTCGTATGCCTCCCGGACGCGGGGTTGACCAGAATGGTGTTGACCAGGGTGGTCGCTCGCGTCAGTCAACTGTTCGGCTCGGCACAAAAATGGCTCGAGGCGCGAACCGGAAAAGTATACAGAACGTGGGGGCAGACAATGGTCATTGCGGCTCGAGCCTCGCTTCGGAAGGGCGAAGCATGCTTCGCCCCTACATTTCACCGTTTTTCGTAGGGGCGTTGCATGCAACGCCCTCGCCAGGCCAGAATCAGAACCAGCCTCGAGCCCGTCCCTGACCCGCTTGTGACCATCTTCATTGCAAATTCAGGAAATTTTGTTAGACTGAGTTCAAGAATTTTCAGTCGCGGCAAGTTCCAGACGATACCCGCTCGAAACTCGATCCGGGTGCGAACCACAGCCGCAGGAGGCGAACATGATTGCAGATCGTCCCGTAAGCACCAATCTCATCGGCAAAAGCAAAGTCGGCGGTTCATTCCTGATCGAACAGACCCCGGCCAACGAAACCCACACGCCAGAGGATTTCTCGAGCGACGTGCGCGACATTTATGCCGCTGTCGATGAATTCGTCAAGGCTCGAGTCTTGCCGAATGTCGAGCACCTCGAGAGCCATCACGACAATGTGATGCTCAAAAAATTGTTGCACGAATGCGGCGAACAGGGCTTTTTCCAAGTCGAAGTCCCCGAGGCTTACGGCGGTTTGGACATGAGCAAAACCACGGCAACTTACGTCGGTGAGGCGCTGGCGAAGGGCGGCGGTTTCGCCGTCACGTTCGGGGCGCACGCCAGCATCGGTATGTTGCCGCTGGTGTATTTCGGATCGGATGCGCTCAAAGCCAAGTACCTCGAGAAGATGGCGAGCGGTCAGATCATCGGTGCGTACTGCCTTTCAGAACCGGGTTCGGGTTCGGATGCGCAGGCCGCGAAAACCCGTGCGGTGCTCAGCGCGGACGGCTCGAGTTACACGGTTTCTGGCACGAAGATGTGGATCACGAACGGTGGCATCGCCGACATGTTCACGGTTTTCTGTCAGGTGATCACACCCGAAGGTCCGAAGTTCTCGTGCTTCATGATCGAACGCGATTCCCCTGGGGTCAGCCTTGGCAAAGAGGAAGACAAGATGGGCATTCGTTTGTCCAGCACAACCCAAGTCATTCTTGAAGATGTTGTTGTCCCAGCCGAGAACCTGTTGGGTGAGGTCGGTGGCGGTGCGAAGATCGCATTTAACATCTTGAACATCGGGCGGTACAAGTTGGGTTCGGGCGGTGTTGGCGGCAGCAAAGGCGTGCTCGAGGCGAGCGCGAAGTACGCTAAAGAACGGGTCAGCTTCGGGCAACCGATTGGCAATTTTGGCGCAATCAAAGAGAAATTGGGCGAGATGACCGCGCAGATTTATGCGGCAGAATCCGTGACATACCGCGTCACCGGCATGATCGACGAGGCGGCAGCGCATGCCACAGACGCTAGAGGCAAACTCAAGGCCATCGAAACGTACCGGGTCGAGGCGAGCATCGTCAAGGTTTTCGGCACCGAAGTCCTGGCGTACTGCACCGACGAGGCCGTTCAAGTCTTCGGCGGTTACGGCTTTAGTGAAGAATACCCGGTCGCTCGAGCTTACCGTGATGCCCGCATCAACCGAATCTTCGAGGGCACCAACGAAATCAACCGCATGATCATTCCCGGCGAGTTGCTGAAGATGGCGATGAAAGGCGAACTACCACTCTTGCAGGCCGCACAGAAATTGCAGGCCGAAATCCTCGAGCCAAGCTTTGATGATGACGAGGACGATTCTCCACTGGCAAGCGAAGTCAAAGCCGTCGAGAACCTCAAGAAACTTGCGCTGCAAATCGCGGGTCAGGCCGCAATGAAGTACATGCAGAACCTGTCACAACAACAAGAACTGATGATGCGGGTTGCCGACATCATCATCCAAGCGTTCGCCGCCGAAAGCTGCGTCTTGCGCACCCAGAAGGTCATGGTCAGTGGTAAGGACTCGGGCGTTCATCAGGCCGCCACGCACCTCTTCGTTGGGCGGGCGGTCGAAATCTGCGCCCGTTCAGGCCGTGAGGCACTCTCCGCATTTCTCGAGGGTGACGACCTGCGCCTGAACCTAGCTGCCTTGCGTCGCTTCACCAAGTACGAGCCGCGCAACAACATCGCCTTGCGTCGCGGCATGGCCGAACGGGTGCTCGAGGCGGACGGCTACCCGATCAAAGCTTAAGAAATCAGTGGAAAGTGCAAAGTTGAAAGTGAAAAGCCAAGGCTCGAGGTTCTGACTTTACTTTTCACTTTTCACTTTGATCTGGTCTTGGGCTCCCCTTTCGCGGTACACTCGGCGCGTGCCCGATGACTTACTGCGTCGCTTGGAGGCGTTCAGCCCTTGGGCGCGATCCCTTGTGGGCTTCGCTGATGATGTTTGGTTGGCTCCGATGGCTCCGGGCAAATGGTCGGTTGCGGAGTGTTTGGCGCATTTGTACCTCTGGGATCGGTTCGCGCTGACCAGTCGCTTGCCGTTGCTGAATCAGGATGCGCGTTTGCCGCTCGCACCAACGGCACAGGCGATGAATAATTTTGCCGCAAATTATGCCCGAACCAGCGTCAATCAGGCAGTCTTGATCGAGCAGTTCTCGAGCACCCGCCTCGAGTTGGTGGCGGCGTTGCGTGACTGGCCGCCTGAACGTTGGCAGGTGACGTTTTTGATCGGCAAGGAAATCATGACGCCTCGGGCATATCTAGAGGAGTTCTTGAAGCACAACGATCATCACCGTGCGCAGATCGAACGGTTCTGGAAATCGTTGCTTTCTGGTGTCGATTGAGCCGCATCAGTTTCTCGAGCGTGAACTGACCGCATCAGTTTCTCGAGCGTGAACTGACCGCATCGGTTTCTCGAGCGTGAAATTTTCTTGGGTTTACTCGCGCACGCAGTTGCGACCTTCGCGTTTGGCTTCGTAGAGTTTGTCATCGGCGAGTTGCAGCAGGCGTTCGTGATTGATGACCGCCACATTGCTCGAGATGCCGCAG
>JAYURE010000489.1:0-4352 GCA_043756345.1 Deinococcales bacterium
TTGGGATGAAATAACTTCCCGATTTCCAAACCAACAACTTGCAGTACAACAAAGTTTCTCGAGATCAAACCCGGAAGTTGTTTCATCCCGGATACTAAACCGCAAGGCTCGAGGATCAAATCTTCATGGAGGTGGTAACGACTTGACCGATAAGATCAAAATCAGTGACATCAGGAATCGTTCCTGCGCAAAACGTTCGTGGCCGCAACCGCAACCACCGTGATCAACACAATAAAAGTTGAAAGCGCATTGATGTCCGGCGTGATGCCACGCTTGACGCTCGAGTAAATCAGAATCGGCAGCGTGTTCAAACGGCCAGACGTGAAAAACGAGATCACGAAATCATCAATTGAAAGCGTGAAGGCGAGAAGTGCGCCCGAAACGATTCCGGGAAGCGCGAGCGGCAAGACCACGTGACGCACGGTCTCAACTGGTCCGGCATACAAATCCCTGGCCGCCTCCTCGAGTGCCGGATCGAGCCCCGCCAACCGGGACCGCACGATGATCGCCACGAACGCGATCTCGAAAGTCACGTGCGCGATGATCATGGTTGGCAAACCCGGATCGAAAATCGTTCCGAATGGTCCGAGCAGATTGCGTAGCAGCGCATAGGTCAGCACCAACGCAATCGCCATGACGATATCCGGCGTGACCACCGGAATGTACATCAGCCATTGAAAAAACCTCGAGCCTGGAAATTTAAAACGGTGCAAACCGTAACCCAAAAGCGTGCCGAGGACGGTTGCAATCGCCGTGCTGACAATCGCCAGGATAAACGTGTTCTGTGTCGCCTCGAGCACCAAATCGTTCTGCGCCAGCACGCCGTACCACTTCAGGGTGAAGCCTTTCCACTCGAGGCTGTACTTGCTGTCATTGAACGAGTAGAGGATCACGACCAGAATCGGCAGGTAAATAAATGCGAACGCGAGGATCGAAGTCAGGCGCAAACCCGGCGAGATTGGACGTTGCAATCGTTCTTTCATAAGTCCTCTTTCATGGGTTTTCCTGCGCTGGTAGAAGGGTTTGGATTTTCGAGCAAATGCGGGCGCTGGCCTCAAGTGCAACCCGAGCGAGGGGTTCTTGTATTTCGGCACTTCCATCTGGGTATCGAGCACGTGATGCGTGACGATTCAAAAGCTGGCAATCGTCTCGCAAATCAATCAATGTTGAATCGAAAGGCAAACACTCGGCAAGCAAAACGGGCAGTGAATGCGTGCGTTCTGGCATCAAACCTCGAGCCAAAATCAAAGCTTTGAAATACTTTTCTGCTGCCTGCTGCGCATGAAACACCACCGTATTCCACGGGATTTCTTCGGCATCAAGGTTGTTTTTGATGTTCAACAAATCTTGATTGGCCCGAACAACCCAGGCCAGATAATCTGTGGCACGGTTTTCACTTCCGGGCATACAGTGTTTTCCCTTCATTGGATATGGCTGAAACAAGTGTTCCAAAGCAACCACGGTCTTCTTCAAATTCTTTTCGGGTGTACACAAAGACATCCATTGCCCAGAGGTAAAACCCGAAGAGCCGGTCAATCTCGAGCGCACGTTCAACTGGATGCAAGTCACTGTCCATAATCACCAGCAAATCCAAATCGCTGTCCGCATGGGCATCACCTCGGGCGTGCGAGCCGAACAAAATGATTTCTTCAGGATCGAAGACTGCAACGATTCTCGAGACAACCTCATCGATGAGTGCCTGATCAATCACGCGACGCCGATCAATGACAGGCTTTGAGGTCGTGCTCGAGGGTGTGCTCACAGCAGGTCACGCATTCCCTCTTCACCGACGCGCTTCGAGTACAAGTACAAAACCAAAAGCGTGAACGCCATGATGATGAAACTGATTGCCGCGCCAAAAGGCCAATCCCTGGACGTGCCAAATTGTTGTTGAATCGCATTGCCGATCAACGCGGTTTTCGCTCCACCGAGCAGGTCAGGCACGACGAACATGCCGAGCGCCGGAATCGCGGTCAGGATCACACCGGCGACCAAACCGGGCAGGGTTTGCGGCACAATCACGTTCCAGAATGCTTGGGCTTTGCTGGCGTACAAATCTTGGGCAGCCTCGAGCAAACTCCAATCCAATCGTTCGACAGCGGTGTACAACGGGAGCACCAAAAACGGTAGGAAAATGTTGACCATGCCAACATAGACAGCGAAACTCGAAGGGTACAAGCCTTCGTTTTCACCAACAATCCCGAAGGCTCGAGCGAGGTTGGTGACTGGGCTGCTTGGGTTGAAAATGATCATGAAGGCGTAGGTGCGAATCACGAGGTTGATCCAACTTGGCGCAATCACCAGCAGCAGGAGTTGATTTCTGGCTCGAGGTCCGTGCGCAGCGATGAAGAACGCGAGTGGGTACGCGAGCAACACGCAGAATAAAGTCGTGACCAGGCTGACCAGCACGCTGCGACCAACAATGATCCAGTACGCCGGATCGAAATCTCCGAAGGCATCTTGTCCAACGAAACGCCCGTAGTTCTCGAGGGTCATTGGCAGTTCGGCGGTATTGATTTCGCCTTTGGTCAGGAACGAATAACCGAGCAGCAAGAATCCTGGCAGGATCAGAAACAGTGAAATCCAGAAGACGCCCGGACCGGCGGTGATCAGGGCTCGAGTCCGAACTTGCGGGGTGGTCAGGACTTCGCCGCCGACGCTCTCTTTGTGTTCGAGCGCAGATTTGCGAATCGGTTTGACGAGGGCCATCAGTGTCCCTCCAGATCCAAATCTGAAAGTTTTTGCCCACCGAGCACGACCAAGCGTTCGGGTGGCAGGTACGCAATTGCTTTCTCCCCAGGCTCAAAATCGTGGCTCTCGAGGCCGGAATTCATGACCTCGACGGAAAGCTCGAAATCACCAGCGCAGAGGAGGCGATACTCGTTTTCGGCCCCGGAATAAATTTCGTCCGTGACCGTGACGGCCACTTGGTTCGGGCTCGAGCCGAAACCTGTTCGGGACAACTGAACCTTCTCGGGCCTGAGCGAAACTTGCACCTCGCCACTTTTTGGCAACGGGTCTTGCACCTCGAGATCACCGAATGGCGTGCTAATTTTGTTCGGACCAATGACCGTGCCGGTGATCAGGTTGCTCGAGCCGAGGAACTTGGCGACGAACGGTGTCGCGGGCCGTTCGTACATTTCTTCGGCCACGCCGAGTTGTTCGATTTGCCCTTTGTTCATCACGGCCAAACGATCCGACATGGTGAGTGCTTCCTCTTGATCGTGCGTCACAAAAATAAAAGTCAATCCCAAACGCGATTGCAAACGCATCAATTCGACTTGCAAACTTTGGCGCAACTTGCGATCCAACGCCGACAATGGCTCGTCCAACAAAACCACTTGCGGTTCGTTGACCAAAGCCCTCGCCAGTGCCACACGTTGACGCTGCCCACCCGACAACTGGCTCGGTTTGCGTGCCGCGAACTGCGTGATCTCGACCATCTCGAGCGCGGTATCGACTTTGGATTTGATCTCGGTTTGCTTGCGCATCTTCAGGCCGAAACCAACGTTCTCGGCAACCGTCATGTGCGGAAACAGCGCGTAATTTTGGAAGACCGTATTGACGCTGCGTTGGTTCGGCGGCAGCTTGGCGACATCCTGCCCACGTAAAAAAACGCCGCCCGAATCGGCGAACTCAAACCCAGCCAGAATGCGCAGCAATGTCGTTTTGCCGCAACCGCTCGGCCCGAGCAGACTGAAAAATTCTCCACGCCGAATCTCGAGGTTGATGCCTTTTAAGACATCGAAATCACCGAAGGATTTGCGGATGTCCTTGAAGTGAACATCGACCGTATCCTCGAGTTGGCGCTTGCGACGTTCGGTGGCGTTCATGGCGCTCGTCATTTTGGGATTATGCCTGTTTCCGATGAGGCTTTAAAGGGGGCCTGGGACTTTCAAGGCAGAGGAAAGTAACAGAAGGGGAAGGAGAAAGAGAGAAAATGCTCGAGATTCAGGGTGCTTGGGTCAGGGCGATGCAATTGCCTTCGCTGTCCTCGAACTCGGCGACCCAACCGAATTCACCGATTGAGGTTTTCGGATACAAAGTCTGACCGCCAGCCAGTTCGATCCGGCGCAAGGTTTGTTCAATGTCCTCGCTCGAGAAATACAACCTCGAGCCTTGCCTGCCCGGAACGTAACTCTCGCCGTGTGCCAAAGCGCCAGTGATGCCCGGAGCATCATCAAAGGCCGGAAAGTACGCCATGTCGTTGCCATCCATCTCGAGGCGTTCAAATTCGCATTCAAAGACTGCACTGGACTTGGGATGAAATAACTTCCCGATTTCCAAAGCAACGACGCGCATCACGGCCCGGTTTCTCAAAATCGAACAGGGAAGTTATTTCATCCTGGATA
>JAYURE010000490.1:0-4346 GCA_043756345.1 Deinococcales bacterium
AGCAAACCTTCGGTAACGGCGAAACCAATGGCGCTCGAGGTGAACGACTTGCTGAGCGAGAATAGAGTGTGAAATCGATCTGGCGCATACGGTTTCCACCAACCTTCAGCGATGACCGAGCCGTGACGCAAGATCATCAGGCTGTGCAACTCAACGTTTTTGCGTTGCGCATCCTCGAGTAATTCCAGGATGGCCCGAGACGAAACACCTTGCGATTCTGGCGTGCTGCGAGGAAGTGATGGGGTCATGACTCGAGCATATCAAGCCAAGTGTGACAAACTATCCCCATGCACTTCAACATGAAAAACCTCGAGCCGCGCAACCGTTACAAACTCTTGACCGGCGTGATTGTGCCGCGACCGATTGCGCTCGTGACCACGCTGGATCTCGAGGGTCGGGTCAATGCCGCGCCGTTCAGTTTCTTCAACGCGATTGGCAGCGATCCGCCGATTGTGGCGCTCGGGCCGGGGAAAACCAAGCACACGTTTCACAACATTCGCACGACGCAGGAATTTGTGGTCAATCTGGTTTCGGAAGAGATCATGGAGGCGATGAACATGACTGCGACGGATTTCCCTGAGGGCACAAACGAACTGGCGATGGCAGGTTTGAACATCGCAGTCTCACGTCAAATTAAAGCGCCAAGAATCCTCGAGAGTCCGGTCAGTCTTGAATGCAAGTTGGATACCGTCCTCGAGATTGGCAACAACCGTGTGGTGATTGCCGAAGTGCTCGAGATTCACATTGCCGATCAATTTGTCGATGCCGAAAAGTTTTACGTCGATTCGCCAGGTTTGCAATTGATTGGTCGCATGGGCGGTTTGGGCGGGTACACCCGAACCCGAGATGCGTTTCAGATTCCCAGGGTCAGTTACGCCGAATGGCTCGAGCGTGAAGAGAACAAGTAATCAAGCTGTCGTGACGGAATTTTTCTTCAGGCTCGAGCTTGCTTTTTTCTCGTGTTCGATGTTGCGTAAGAACGGCGATTCGATGTGCGTGTACGACCAGCTTGCCAGCGAGTAGGCAGCGATCAACGCGAAGCTGCACAGTGCCGCCCACTGCCAAACATCATCGATGCCGAAGTACCTGAAATTATAGTTGTGCAGTAGGCGCATGACCTCGAGAATGGGGTAATGCCAGATGTACAAGCCGAATGAAAGTTTGGCCGTGTACTTGAAAAACGTGTTGTCGAGGATGAATCGGAACGACCTCGAGAATGGCGTGCAAGCCAGAACCAGCGCGACCAGAATCGCAAACGTCGGGAAGGCGTAAGGTTGCGCCCCGAGGCTGAGGAAGTAGTCATCGCTGTTGCGCAGCGCGAACATCAAACCGAGCGCGAGGATTCCGGCGGTGATGGCGACACGATCAAAGATGACGCTGCGCTGCTGTTTCGGCTCGAGGTCACGGATTTCTCGGCGACGGTAGGCGATGAAACCGGCGGTCAGCACGCCGATGCAATATTGGGCGAACATGCCAACCACGTTGTAATTCGGCATCCAGAATTTCGCGCCACCGATCAGGCCGTTGTCCCAGCCGCGTCCTTCGCTGTCGGGGATCATATTGGTGACAATCCAACCGTGCGCGAGAATGGCAAGCGCGAGCACACCGATCCAGTAGATGAATGCGACTCGGGCCGAGCCGGGATTGCTGGTTGTACCTCGAGTTTCTTTATTGGCAGTGTTGAGTTTTGTGGTGCTGCGTGTGGTGGTGCGTGTGATGGTTTTGGTGGTGCCTCGAGCATCTTCACGTGTACTTTCTTTCGTGGTGTGTTTGACGCTCGTGTGCGTGCTGCCTCGAACGCTAGAGATGGCAAACAAGCCAATCATGAACAATGGCATCAGCGTGTAACAGATGACCTCGAATCCGATGCTCCACAATGGGCCATTCAATTCGACTGGAAACAGCGTGATCCAGTGAAAGGCGCTCGTGAAGGTCAGGCCGCTGAACAATCTCAGCCAAGCATGCTCGCCGGATTCGAGGACTCGAGCGATCAGAAAAACCACGATTAGGCTGGCGTAAAAACCTGGGGCGATGCGCAGGAAGCGACGACGGGCGTACTCGAGCAGGTTTGGGAAGGGTTTGCCTTCGAGATAGCGCGTCCAGAATGGCAAGGAAAGCAGCATTCCCGAGAGGACGAAGAAGGCGCTGACCCCGAACGATCCTTTCATCAAGAAAGCTTGAAATGCCTGCATTGCGGGTGCTTGCTCGGGCATATTGATGCGCTGTCCGAGGTGACTGAAAACGACCATCAGGCAAGCGATGGCGCGAACACCATCGGCTCCTGCCAGATCGAACCTCAAGCTTGGCGTTTGACTCGAGTCACGCTCGAACCAACGGAATTTCAGGCTTGGAAATTTGAAACTCGAGCCACCAATGCCCAAGCCTCGTCCGAGGTTGCCAGCGGTGAAAGCGTAAATCAGCAATGGTGGGATTGATCCAATCGCGGCGGCGATCACGGCGGAATTCAATCCTGAACCTCCGGGTCCTCCATTGCCGCCTCTCGAGAAAACATCGGTGGTGACGAGCAAATCCAGGGCTTGTGCCAGCAGGCGCGTCTCGTCGGAACGCATTAGCAAGCTTGCCGCCTCGATGTGATTCCAAGTCGTGACGAAGGTCAGCAAACCGACTGTGGACAACACCGGTTTCATCAACGGTAACGCAATGCTCCAGAACATCATCGCATCGTTCGCGCCATCGATTCGTGCCGCCTCGAGCGTGCTTTGTGGCACGGCGTTCAAGGTGAATTGTCGCACCAGAAACACACCGAGGGCGCTGAAACTGGCTGGGACCCAGAGGGCTTTTGGCGTGTCGATCCAATCGAGGATTCGCATTTCCATCAGGTACGGAATTGCGCTCGAGATTGCGGGGAACAACATCGCACCCATGACCACGGCGAAGAGTTGGCGTTTGAAGCGGAACTCCAATGACGCGAAGGCAAACCCGGCGAGCGCACTGGTGATGATGGCCCCGAGGCTGGCGAGGCCCGAGACGTAAACGGCATTCCAAAGGTTGCGCCAAAAGGCTGGCAAGTGATCCAAGAGGATCAAGTAATTGAGTCGAGCATCCGGTCCGACCTCGAAAGTGGTGGCGTTAAAACTGTTCGATTGCGTCGCCTGAAAAAACAAAAGAGCAATCGGGTAGATGCTCGAGATCAGGCCAAAACCGATCAGGATTTTGATGATCACGGTCGTCACTGGTGCGAGGCGCAATGGCGCGTGATCCGATTCCAAACTGGCGGGAGTCTCGAGCGCCGTGAAATTCCGACCAAACATCGCGTAGGCCGCGCCAACAATCAGCATCAGGGCCGCGAAGAACAACCAGGTTTGGGCGCTCGCCATGCCGAAATTCGTGTATAAAAACGCGGTGCGGTTGATGTAAGCAGGCAATTTGATGCTTTCAGGGTTTTCGTACAGAGGACTCCAGGTGCTTGTCTGCAAGCCTTGCATGACGCTCATGCTGAAGGCCACAAAAATCATCGGGCGCACAATCGGAATCACGATTCGGGTCAGTTGCCGCCAGAAGCCCGCGCCATCCAATTGTGCCGCCTCGATCACGCTGCGTGGCACGGCACTTAAGGCCATCAGGTACAAGAGGACGTTCCAACCGACCAACGCCCAAATTTGCGAGAAGATCTGGAAACTACCCTGAGATTCGATGGCTCGAGGAACGAATGGCAGGAAGTCATGAATCGCGGCGAGCAGGTCATTCAGTGGGTAAGTGACGATGTTGAACATCAATCCAAGCGTCGCTGAGATTGCCACCGGCGAGGCGATGTACGGCAAGAAAAACAGCGTGCCGAGACGTCCAACGGTATTGCGATAAACCAAGTGCATCGCAAACGCGAGCGGCAAGGCGATCAGGTGTTGCAAGACGATTCCGGGCATGCCCACCGCGAGTGAACGCAGCAAGGCCGACCAGAAGACGGCATCGACCAGCACCAGGCCGTAATACTTCAGGCCACGGAATCCGAATTCGCCGGTGCCAGTGATCGGGTCCCAATTGTGAAATGAGACGTACAAGGTAAACAGCAGTGCGAAGACCCCGAAGGCCGCGAACAGCAGGAAAAATGGTGCGACAAACCATAGGCCGCTCAAGTCTTTGGGGACTCGAGGACGCTCGAGGCTGGTGCTCGGTTCGAGTTGACGAATCATGTATTCAGAGATTACTGGATTGGGATGAAAACCGTATCGGCCTTTGTGCGTATGGATTTGAACTCGAGATCGAAAATCCCTGGTTGTTTTGCGCGTTCCAGGCAAAATCCCACTTTTTTTTCCCAGCTTTTTCCTGTACACTGCCAAGGCTTTAAGTGGTTTCGGCTTAAGTACCGTTCGTTCAGGTCGCCGCAA
>JAYURE010000491.1:0-1602 GCA_043756345.1 Deinococcales bacterium
TCGAGACTGGTGACGTTCGCAGCCTTGCCAGTGCGCAGGGTGGCTTGCTCGGTTGGAATCCGAATGGTTCCAAATTCTTCTTGCAAGCCTCAGAGGGCAATGTGACCGAAGTCTGGAACCTCGGTACGTTCAAGCTCGAAAAATCCATTCCTGGAGGCGGGTTTGCTTGGAACAGTCGTGGTGCTCCGGTCGATACGGGCGTGACCTCTTATGCCAACTATGAGAGTTGCAGCTTGAGAATCTTGGATTTGACCACGTTGAACACAACCCGCACCTTGGATGAAACAGCACTCGATTCGCTCGAGGTCAAACTTTCGTTGAACGCCAATTACTTGAACGAAAACCAGTACGGCATTTCTGGTACAGCAATCGTTTCTGGTACGACATTCACCGTGCGTGCTTTGGGAGGTGCGGGCAGCAATGGGCGTTTGGTTCCGCAAACATCACAACCTATACCAGTACCCGAATTCCTTGAGTTACTCGATGCGAACGGCAAGACCATCTGGAGTGTGGCCCATTTCCAGACTTCATTCGTGTCGATACATCCAGGTGCAGTGCCTGCAAATAATTATGGCTATGGTTATGGAAGCAACGATGGTCCTGACCGTTACAACCTGCAACTGGTGAAAACCCCATAACTCAATACCGTAAACCCTCCAGCGATCTTGTTAGACTCGAGCCATGAACCGTTCGAGCACCACTGTGACCGCTTACGCTTTCTTGCTGCCCGCACTGGTGCTGATGGCGGTGTTCACGTTTTATCCCGTGATTTACGGCGCGTACTTGGCCTTCACCGAGTACACCGGCGCGAACCTTGGGTCCGGTGCGCCACCGAAATGGATTGGCCTCGAGAATTTCCGTGTGGTTTTCGAGGATGAACTGTTTCGCATTGGCCTGCTGAATTCCTTGAAATATTTGGCCGTCGTGCCGGTTTTGCAACTCTCGAGTCTCGGCGTGGCGGTGCTGGTCAATCGCAATTTGCCGTTCGTCAATGCGTTTCGCGCTGCGTATTACATTCCGGTGATCACCAGTATTTCGTTGGCTGCCGTGATGTGGTCTTGGATTTTTCAACGCGATGGGATTCTGAACTGGGCCTTGCGTTTGCTCGGCGTGCCCAAAGAACAGACCTTCGATTGGTTGCTGAATGATCAGACGGCACTCTGGGCGATCATGCTCGTGACCTTCTGGCGCGGCTTCGGGTATTTCATGGTCTTGTACTTGGGCGGTTTGCAAGCCATTCCCGGCGAACTCGAGGAGGCCGCAACTTTGGATGGTGCGACGCGCTGGCAGATTTTCTGGAAGATCATTGTGCCACTCATGAGCCCAACAATTCTCTTGTGCGGGTTGCTTTCAACGCTTGCAGCAATTCGGGTGCTCGAGGAAATTCTGGTCTTCACGAACGGTTCTGGTGGGCCGCTCAACAGCACCTTCACGGCACTCTTGTACGTTTACAACAAGAGCATCGGTTTGGATTTCAATTACGGCGTGGCGAGCGCGGCGGGATTGATTCTTTCCGTGTTTGGCTTTCTGCTTTCGTACCTGAATTTTCGCATCAACCGTGAAGGGGGCAACGCATGATTCCTCCAGCAAGCTCGAGCCCTG
>JAYURE010000492.1:0-1601 GCA_043756345.1 Deinococcales bacterium
GAGGGCGTTGCCGGAGGCAACCGGGTGGGAGGGTGCGCCACGTGACCTACACTCCCTCCCCTCGAGCCGTACCGCTTTTGTTACAATCCCAGCAATGAGACTGAGCAAATGAGATCACGCAAATGAAACCCACGATTTTCATTGATGGCGAGGCTGGCACGACCGGTTTGCAAATCCGTGCGCGTCTCGAGGCCCGTTCTGACCTCGAGTTGATCTCGATTGATCCAAGCAAACGCAAAGATGACTCCGAGCGCAAGCGTTTGTTGAACAGCGTGGATTTGGCCGTCTTGTGCTTGCCGGATGATGCTGCGAAAGCCAGCGTCGCCATGCTCGAAAACAGGAAGACTCGGGTTTTGGATGCGAGCACCGCGCACCGTGTCGCGCCGGGTTGGGTCTATGGTTTCCCAGAACTCTCGGGTGCGCAGCCGGGCTTGATTCGTGAGGCTCGGTTCGTGGCGAATGTGGGGTGTTATGCGACGGGTGCGATTTCGTTGTTGCGTCCGTTGATCGATGCGGGTTTGGTTTCGCTGGATCAAGCACTCTCGATTCAGGGTGTGAGCGGTTACAGCGGCGGCGGTCGTCAGTTGATCGATGCTTTCGAGGGCCGTAACGGGAATCAGGGCGAGCATCATTTGCACGGTTCGTATCGTGGGTACGGCCTGAATTTGGATCACAAGCACGTGCCAGAAATTCGGGCGTACTCGAGGTTGAATTCGATTCCGATTTTCACACCGGCAGTCGGAGCGTTTGCGCAGGGGATGCTGGTGCAGATTCCGCTTCACCTCTCGAGTCTTCCGAAGCGTTCGAGCGCGTCTGATTTGCAGGCGGCTCTCGAGGCGCATTACGTGGGGCAGAAATTTATCAAAGTCTTGCCGCTCGAGTCGGATGTGATTGGAACCCGTGTGCTCGATCCTGAAAGCTTGAACAACACAAACATGCTCGAGGTGATGGTCTTTGAGAATTCTCGTGACAACTTGGCGTTGCTGGTGGCACGACTTGACAATCTTGGCAAGGGCGCGAGTGGCGCGGCGGCACAGAACATCGATGTGATGCTTGGCCTCGAGTCGGATTCTGATTATGGTCTGGCGGATTAGGTGTCGGTCAAACTCGTTCCTGAACTGTATTGCACCGATCTCGAGCGCAGCCTGATTTTTTACACGCAAGTCTGTGGCTTTGCCGTGCGTTACGCTCGTCCCGAGGAGCGTTTCGCGTACCTCGAGCTTGATGGGGCCGAGTTGATGCTTGAGCAAACCGTGGCCCCAGAACGCACTTGGGTTGCGGCTCCTCTCGAATACCCGTTGGGTCGGGGCATGAGTTTGCAAATTGAGGTTGTTGGCTTGCGGGCGTTGCATGATCGTGTGATCGCGCATGATGCTCGAATTTTTGTGCCGCTCGAGGACCGTTGGTATCGGCGCGAAACCAAAGAGGTTGGTAATCATCAGTTCGTGGTGATGGACCCCGATGGGTATTTGTTGCGTTTTTTTGAGGCCCTGGGTTCTCGAGCGCTGTGACGGTTGTTCAAATTTGCCCTGAGGCTGCTCTCAAGCATCTAAAATTCTGGTCTCAAGGATGGGTGCAGCCGCAGAATGGGATACGTCTCG
>JAYURE010000493.1:0-4326 GCA_043756345.1 Deinococcales bacterium
CCCCCCTACTTCGCAGGGGGGAACTCAAACTAGGCTCGAACTCGAAATGGATAAAGCCAAAAGATACTCGCAGGGTCAACAGACTTTTAGCCCTATCTCTCGAGATGGAAACAGCCCGAACATCACCACCACCCGTGCTACACCAAAGCATGCGAGTCATGACCACCAGAAGCCGCGAACTGCGCAACAATATGACCGACTCTGAACAACACCTCTGGAAATACTTGCGTCGAAATCAACTCGGCGTGAAATTCAGACGACAAGACCCAATCGGACGCTACATTCCAGATTTCGTCTGCCACAACCCCAGATTTATCATCGAAGCCGACGGCAGCCAACACCACAACAATCCCAATGACATCGTTCGAGACGAATGGCTCTCGAGCCAGGGCTACACCATCCTGCGATTCTGGAACAACGAAATTCTCAAAGACACCCAAGCCGTCCTCGAGAAAATTAGTGCCGTTCTGGAAACCCTGAAACCCGCGCAAAAGTAACCCTCGAGCAACCTCCCCGGTCCTGGGGGAGGTCGGAGGCGTAAGCCTACGGGAGGGGGCTGCACGCAACGTCAAGGGCAGCCCCCTCCCCAACCCTCCCCCGGAAATCGGGGGAGGGAGTTTCTGTCAGAAATCCTGGGGTTTTCGGCGCAGGAGTTGACCTCGAGCGGTGTCGCCGACGAATTTTCCATCTTGCACGGCGATCTGGCCTCGGACGGTGACGACGCTGGGTTTGCCGTCGATCTCGAAGCCTTCGAAGCCGCTGTAATCGTTGTTGCCGGTTTGGGTTTTGCTCGAGATGCTGCCGCGATAGGTGGGGTCGTAAATCACGAGGTCGGCATCCGATCCGACAGCGATGGTGCCTTTGCGTGGGAACAATCCGAAAATCTTGGCGGCCTGTGTGCTGGCGGCATCGACGAAGCGATGGATGTTCAGGTTTCCTCGAGACACGCCGTAGGTGTAGAGCATGTTCACGCGGTCTTCGATGGCCGGAATGCCGTTGGGAATCTTGGTGAAATCGCCGGTGCCCATGGCTTTTTGTTCAACATCGAACGGGCAATGGTCGGTGCCTACCGTGTCGATGAAGCCCTGCTCGAGTGCGGCCCAGAGTGGTTTGTGGTTGCTTTTGTCGCGCAGTGGCGGGCTCATGACGTGTTTCATGCCTTCGACGCCGGGACGTTCGGCGAAGGTTTTATCGAGGATGAAGTGTGGGATCACGGTTTCGATGGTGAGTTTCACGCCTCGAGATTTTGCGGCCATCGCCATCTCGAGCGATTTCGCGTTTGAAAGATGTACCACGTACCCGGTCGCGCCGGTGTTCTCGAGGAAGGTGGCGAAACGGTTTGTGCCCTCCGCCTCGACGCTTTCGGGTCTCGAGGGTTCGTGCCATTCCGGGCCGGTTTTGCCTTCGCTTAACAGTTTGGCCTGCAATTGCGCGACGAGTTCGGCGTTCTCGCAGTGCGCGGTTACGATCACGCCCAATTCCTTGGCGAGCATCAGGGTTTGGTACAACTCGCCGTCTTCAACGCCGAAGAAATTTTTGTAACTCAAAAACACTTTGAAGCTGGTGATGCCATCCTTGACGATCTCTCGCAATTGCGCCGCTGTATTTGTTTCTGCGTTCGCCTCAAACTTCGTGACCGACATGTGGAAGGTGTAATCGCAGGCGCTGTGACCCTCGGCTCGAGACTTCCAGAGTTTGTAACCCTCGAGCGCGTCATCGTTGCGGCTTGGGCAGCACATCTCAATGTAGGTGGTCGTGCCACCCATCAGTGCGGCCTTGCTGCCGGTTTCGTGCGTGTCTTTCGCAAACGTCGCCATGAACGGCAGGTAAATATGAACGTGCGGGTCGATGAAACCCGGAAAGACGTACTTGCCCGTGGCATCCACTGTGGGCGTGCCAGCCGGAACCTCGAGATTGACCCCAATGCGCGTGATGGTGTCGCCCTCGCAGTAAATGTCGGCGGTGTACCTCGAGTCTGCGGTGATGATCTCGCCATTTTTGACCAGTAATCCCATATTGCCTCCTGATGCGCTAACATGAATTTGTGACTCGAGCTTACGAAGAAATCGTGGATTTCATGGCACACAGCAACCCGGCAGCGATGGCGAACTTCCAACCGTCCGAGGAGGCCGTGCGCCGCGTGCGCGAATTGCTGGCCCAGCAAAAAGCTGGCAGCCTGGACGAAGCCCAAAGCCGTGAACTCGAGCAAACCTTGCAACTCGAGCATTTGATGCGGCTCGCCAAAGCCAAAGCCCGCCAGTACCTGTGAGCACCACACGCATCCCGGCAGAATTGCGCCGAGCCGTGCGTGCCCGATCTGGTTTGATTTGCGAATACTGCCTGATTCACGAAGAAGACACCTTTTTTGGTTTGGAAGTCGATCACATTATCGCCGAAAAACACGGTGGCGAAACCCAGCTTGAAAACCTGTGTTGTGCCTGCCTGACCTGCAACCGATTCAAAGGAAGTGACATTGCCACGCTCGATGCGAACACTCGAGGTTTGGTGCGGTTGTTTCACCCACGACAAGATGTTTGGAAAGATCATTTTGAGCTTGAAGCCGTGAAGATTCTTGGAACAACCCAAATTGGTGAAGGCACGGTGCGCTTGCTGCGTTTGAATTTGGAAGAACGACTGCTCGAGCGAGAAGTGTTGCAATCTTTAGGGCGTTACCCGGTGAATCAAGGGTAGAAGCCAGTTGAATTTCTCGAGTCTGCGGTGATGATCTCGCCATTTTTGACCAGTAATGACATGTGTGCCTCCCGTGAAATTGGTGGTCTTCATCATGGCATGAGAGGCGAGATTTGGGTCAGGCGTATATCAAGCGACCCTTGGGTTCAGGGATCGTGCGCCCAAGTGATTGAGCAGTTTCGATCCATTCTTGAATCACAACTCGAGCGTTTGCCAACGCCTATCGTAGGTTTCACCATCGGCCATGCAACCGGCCAGTTCGGGGACTTCTGCGATGAAAGCTTCATCCTCGTTGCTCCAGTACATGATGATTTCGTATCGAACCTCATTCATCAGCAATTAAACTTTTCCACCACTCGAGCGTGATTTCGGGCGCGAACAATGGCGCAACCGCCATCTCCGATTTAAAAATCTGCAATTTCAAATACTGCTCGCCTTCGGGTTGGGTGTAGACCTCGAGTTGCGCCTCATTCAAGTTCAGAATCCAGGTTTCTGGAATGCTCGAGCGTGCGTATTCGGGCAGTTTTTTCTCACGGTCATACTTGAGTGTACTGTCACTGACTTCGATGGCGAGCAGTACGTCTTCAGCGTTCGCAAGTCCTTGTTTCGCATTGCGTTTGATCAGGGCGAAATCCGGTTCAGGTTCCGAGTCATCCCAAATCACAATGGGACATTGCGGCGAAACCCTGGCGTGCTTGCTGTAGTTTTGCACCAGCAGTTCGGTCAGGATGGCGATTGCGTTCGCGTGTGCGGCTCCCATTGCAGCCATGAAGTAAATCTCCCCTCGGATCAGTTGACTGCGCCGGGACACGATGCCGTGCTCGAACATTTTCTGGAATTCATCAACCGTAAACCGGTGCGGTTTGATCACCGTTTCAGTGGTTGGCTCTAGTGTTGCGGTCATGCCGTCCTCCGTTGGGTACAGTTTAAGTCATCTGCTCGAGATCGTGGGCAGTGGATCAACTCGAGTCTGGTTTGAACTTCAAACAGATCGTTTGTTGGCTTTGCGCCGCTCAAAAATCGCGTAATGCGCAATCTGCCAGTACATCTTCACGCGCCGGGACAGCCCGCCGAGAAAGCCGCGTTTCTCTTCCTTCATCACTTGCGAGACACCCTCGAGCCGCACGTATTGCAGGCGCAAGCCTTCACGTTCGATCTGATCGGTGATGGCAAGTTCGATTGCGTATTTGCGATCCTCGAGCCCGTTCACATTGGCGAGCGTCGCGTGCGGGATGGCACGTTGGCCGCTCCATTTTGGTGTGATGCGGTTGCCGAAATCGGTGCTGCCGCGCCCGCCAGAGAACAGTCCAACCGTGGTTTCGGCCTTGCCAGTGCGCAATGGCTCGAGCAGTTGGTGCAGGTGAAAGACGGTCAAGTTTTTCAGATCGGCATCCAAAAGAATCATGGTTTGCGCTTTGATCGCTTTCACGCCCGCCGCGACCGCGCCGCCTTTGCCAACATTTTTTTCAAGTGCGATCACTCGAGCACCCGCATCTCGAGCCACTTGTACGGTTTGATCGATTGATCCGTCCGAGACGACCACGACCTCGCCCAATCCTGAGCGGAGCGTCACGGCGACGACATCGGCCACGGTCGCCTCCTCGTTGTAGGCCGGGATGAGGAAGGCGATGCTGC
>JAYURE010000494.1:0-1601 GCA_043756345.1 Deinococcales bacterium
TTTTCCTCTACGAACAACCGTTCGCGGTGGCGCTCTCGAAGAAGGTCCGCGATTTCGTGCAAACACCTCTGGGCGTGAACGTCTTCGGCAGTGCGTACCTCGAGAGGTGAAGCTCGAGAGGAAGACATGGGTCATGGTTGTGGTTCAAGATGATTGGACTTTTGGCAAATAGATCGATGCGTAGGGTGCGCTCGTCAATACAACACATGGGCGTGACGGTGCGCTCAAGAGCGCACCCTACAGGTTTGATGTTGCTCAAATGCATTGACTGATTCTGATTCTCCGTTTTTTTGTAAATACTCGAGGCTCAAGCGGAGGCGCAACTGATGAACCGTTGGTCCTACATCATCGTGCGAGTGCTTCAGGTGATCCCGACCTTCTTTGTGGTCATGGCGCTCGTGTTCGTCATGGTGCGCCTGCTGCCCGGTGATCCAACCAGCGCGATTCTCGGCGAACGGGCCACCGAGGAATTGATTGCTCGAGCCAACAAGGAATTGGGTTTGGACAAACCACTGCCGGTGCAATTCTTGATTTTTGTGCAGAACTTTTTTCGTGGCGATCTTGGCGAATCGATCAACCTGAAGGTGCCGGTGTTTCGCTTGATCCTCGAGCGAATGCCGGTGACGCTTTTTCTGACGATTTACTCGAGCATCCTCTCGGTCTTGCTCGCAGTGCCACTCTCGTTTGTCGCCGCACTGCGCCGCGACACGCCGATTGACAGCATTATTCGTGGCGTCTTTCAAATTGGCCTCTCGATGCCCGTGTTCTACATCGGTCTGCAACTCCTGACCATTCTCGGCGCGAGGTTTCGCCTGTTCCCAATCGGTGGTTACGGCGAAACCTTCCTCGAGCACCTCTGGTATTTGTTCCTGCCCGCACTGACGCTCGGTTTCAACTTGGCGGCAATCTTGATGCGCAATTTACGCGCTGCGATTCTCGAGGTGCTGCAATCCGAGTACGTCGATTTTGCCCGCGCCAAAGGCTTGCGCTCGAGTGTGATCCTCGGCAAGCACGTCTTGCGCAACGCGATCATCTCAACCGTCACACTGTTTGGTCTGAACATCGGTGGTCTGATCGGCGGTGCCGTCATCACCGAAAGCGTCTTCTCGATTCCCGGCGTCGGTCGCTTGATGGTCGAATCGATTTTCGGACGCGACTACCCGGTGATTCAGGGCTTGACGCTGACCTTCGCGGTGCTCGTCTCATTGACATTTATTCTGACCGATATCGTCCACGCTGGGCTCGATCCGAGGGTGGAAATTTCATGACGATCCTCGCGTGTTCAAACTGGAGTTCATGCTGATGGCTGCGCCCGCACTGGTCACACCTCGAGCCTCGAGCCGCCCTCGGGTTCGCTTGAAACCCACGATGATCGCGGGCATTGTGATTATCGGTGCGTTCGTGATCATGGCGCTCGTGCCTCAGTTTGTCGCGCCGTACAGCCCAACCGCCTTCGATTATCAAGCCGTCTTGCAAAGTCCGTCACTCAAACACTTGTTTGGCACCGACAATTTCGGGCGCGATGTCTTCTCGAGGGTCATCTGGGGCTCGCAGATCGACATGCAGATCGCCCTGTTCACGACCCTTTTCCCGGTGATTTT
>JAYURE010000495.1:0-1598 GCA_043756345.1 Deinococcales bacterium
ATTTCTTGGCCGGTCGTCCAACTGGTGAATTTGAACGGTCCGGTCGCCATCACGCCACCGTCGGGTTTGCCGAAGGTTTTGCCCTTCTCGAGTGCGTACGATTTTTTGATGATGCTCGCGCCTGTGGTTGCACCGACGTACTGCCAGAGCGCGTCAGGTTTGGTCAGTGTGACCTTGACGGTTTGCGCATCGACTTTGGTGATGCTTTTGACGCTCTGGTACATCCAACCGACGTAAGAGGCCGTCTTCGGATCTTTGACGCGCTCCATCGAAAACAGAACGTCGTCTATCGTGACGGGCGTGCCATCCCAGAAGGTCACGTCTTTGCGGATCTTGTAAATGTAAGTCAATGGGTTCGGGTTGCTGACACTCTCGGCGATGTTCGGCACGACCTTGTTGTTTTCGTCGAAACGTTGCAGTCCTTCAACCAATTGCTGGACGACCGGGCTGGTGTTGAAATCGTAATCGAACGCCGGATCGAGCGAGATGATGTCACCGGGTAAGGCGACCGTCATCGTGCCACCCTTTTCGGCCATCGTTTGTGCCACGGCGATCACTCCGGCCACGCCGACGGTTGCTGCGAACAAGCTTGCCAATATCCTTTTTTTCATACGATCCCCCTCGAGAACCCCTGAGCAATTTGTATTGCTGGTCATAATGACAGCGTTTGCAGTCCATCTTATGCAATCCAGGACGCTATTGAACAGACCCGATTTTGGCGAGTTCGATCTGGTCCGGTTCGCGCAGGCCCGAGTTGGCTTAAAGTGTTTGCATTCAACTCAAGCATTTCGGAGGCAAGCATGAGCCATCATCACGATTGGAAAACCATTCACTCACACCATTTCGGCTGGGACAACGCGCTCGAGCCCTCCCATCGGATCACGCCGGGTGAGACATTGAATTTCGAGATCCTCGACGCGGGCGGCGGACAATTCTCGCGCCAAGCCACGCTCGAGACGCTGGCCGGATTGGATTTCAATAAGGTCAATCCTGTCACTGGTCCTGTGTTCATTGAGGGAGCCGAACCTGGCGATGCTCTCGAGGTTGAACTGCTGGATTTCCGCACGAGCGGTTGGGGTTGGACCGCAAACATTCCCGGTTTCGGTTTGCTCGCCGATCAGTTTACCGATCCGCATTTGATCGTTTCCGAACACGACTCGAGCAGCGCAAAATTCTTGCCCGGTTTGGCCCACGTGCCGATCAAGCCGTTCACTGGAGTGATCGGTGTCGCCCCGGCAGAACCCGGCAATCACAGCGTCGTCCCACCACGGCGCGTCGGTGGAAATCTCGACGTGCGCGACCTCAGCACTGGAACAAAATTGTACTTGCCGGTCGAAGTTGCCGGAGCCATGTTCTCCGTCGGCGACACCCACGCCGCACAGGGTGATGGCGAAGTCTGCGGCACCGCGATTGAAAGCCCCATGGAAATCACCCTGAAATTCAACCTCGTCAAAGCCGCCAATTTTCGTTTCCCCAGGTTCGTCACGCCCGGACCCGTCACCCGCCACAACGACAGCAAAGGTTACGAATGCACCACTGGAATCGGCCCAGATTTATTCCAAGCCGCTCGAGATGCCACCATGGAAATGATCGATCAC
>JAYURE010000496.1:0-1598 GCA_043756345.1 Deinococcales bacterium
GGTCAAGAAGCGGCGTTTTTTTCTGTTTTCACAGACGAGATTCTCGTCGCTTCCGCTTTGTTTTGTTCGGGGGTGCGGAACTATTCCATCCCACGACCCAATTCCAGCGTTGCAGGTGTTCTGAACCGCTTGAGAGTCGATGATCATTAGGGTTGTCCATTTAGGTTTTTTTTAACTTGTTCACGAACCCTACTGTGCAACACGTCTTTAATTGCATCAAAGATTTTTTCTGCCCGCCATTGCTTTTAATGCCAGAACACAGTTGAGTACGGTGGAAGGTCCTTTGGCAAGTCAACCCAGTTGCAGCCGTTCTTGAGTTGATACAGAACACCATTCATGATTTCACGTTTGGTCCAGATCAGCGGACGGGTCAGTTTTTTGTACGGCATGAGGGGTTCGAGGATGTTCCATTCGTCGTCGGTGAGGTCGCTGTTGTAGGACATGTGGGATTGAGATTATTCCAGAACTGCTCGAGATACCAAATGGGTTCTATAAGCTTCGGTTTCGGATTGAGTGCATGTTCCGGTTTTTGAAAAGCAAGGGTTTTCGTTGGGAGGATACGCACATGATGTTTCATGATCGGTTGGATCGACTGGTTTGCTTGCTGGTGATCGTGTACGTCTGGTGCGTGCTGATTGGGAGTCTACGGTCAATTCGGCGTAACAAGTACGAGCGGTTGGTCCGGGCTCGGTTCGGGTTGGGGTTGGGGTTGTTGACTCGAGCGTTTTGTCAGGCTGGTGAGGTGCTTGATGGGTTCATCAAGCTACTGCTGGAGGCACTTTCTGGAATTCATGTTGAAACTGTCGGGTACTGAAGTCACGCAGGTAGCGCACCAATCGATTGCTGTCCCGCTCTCCATCCTGCACCCATTCGCGCAAGAAAGTGTTAGGAGACATCTGTGCCGAGATCGAAATGGGTCGCAGCAGTTCCCGCTTCATCTCGGAATACACAATGTGCCTGGTTAAGGGAAGGCCCTGTTTGATGATATCGTTACGCACCGCATAACGGGCAATGTAAAACCCAAGAATGCTCGTGCCGAGGAAACTGACGACAAGAATCACACTCAGAAGCCAAATCAGTCGCTACGTCCGTATTTTGAAGTTCACAATATTTCGAGTGTAGAACGTGGTTTTTTGAATTGTCAATGAAGTCTGTCACGTTCGCAAAATCTTCGCAAATAAAGCGCTCGAGTGTTGAACAAACCTCAGTACTTTCCAAATACACAGCCTTTCCAAGCAGTCAGGGCCTCCAGTCAAAATCATCCTTGGCACTCAGGCTCGGGTTAAGAAGTACTGCTCCACTGTCAATAGTCCGGTAACTTTTTAAGAAAGTGGGAGCCACCCCATAAGCTGTGAGTGACTAAACAAACGCTCCAGAACGGCTCCCATGAATATCCTAAACCAAGTCCTGACCAACCTCCCAATTCGCAAAACTCAAGCCGCCTTCCTGAACCTGCTCTGTACGCTGATCCGCGCTATTTCAGGTCGAATCTATTACGCAAACCTCGAGCGATTCAGCAACCGAACCGAGAAAACCTACCGGAACTGGGCTGAGAAACCTATCGAATGGGTTCACATCGCTGCTGGTGTCGTCCAAAC
>JAYURE010000497.1:0-4318 GCA_043756345.1 Deinococcales bacterium
CGAGGGTTACAGCGCCCAGGAGGTCGTGCTTCCGGTGCGACTCTCGCACGCGCTTGGGGCTCGAATTCTGGTGGTGTCCAATGCGTGTGGTGGCCTGAATCCAGCCTGGAGTGCGGGCGACATCATGTTACAAAGCGATTATCTCAATTTCACCGGCACGAACCCGTTGATTGGTCCGAACGATCCGAGCGTCGGCGTGCGTTTCGTACCGATGATGGATGCTTACGACCCGAAATACCTCGAGATTGCCCGCAAGACCGCTCGAGCCATCGATCTCGAGTTGCGCGAAGGTGTGTACTTGGGCATTTCCGGCCCGACCTACGCGCCCAAAGCCGAATTGCGCATGTTCCGAACCCTTGGAGCCGACGCCATCGGCATGAGCACCGTGCTCGAAGTGATCGCCGCACGTCATCAAGAAATGAGGGTGATTGGCCTTTCAAGCGTGACCGACATGGCCGTGGCCGATCAGGGCGACCATTCCGGCACAACCGAGCAGGCCGTGATCGAACAGGCAAAACGCAGTGGGCCACGGTTTCAGCAGTTGGTGCGGGCGATCCTGCCGCAGTTATGAAACAAAAGATAGGTCAGAGGTGGAAAGTGGAAAGTGGAAAGTGGAAAGAAAAAACTCGAGCGATGCGCAGGTTTTTGGTTGTTGACCTGACTCATGACTTAAAACTCAAAACTCAAAACTGGATTCGAGCATGATCACAACGGTTCTCGAGACAATTAAATCCACCTGCGAACGCATCGGGCGCGACCCGGCGGGCGTTCAAGTGATTGCCGTGACCAAAGGCCGCACACCGGAAGAAATTCAGGCTCGAGTCCTGGCGCATGGGCCGTTTGCGTTGGGCGAAAATCGAATTCAGGAGGCACTGCCCAAACTCGAGGCGATGCCGAAGGCCGAGTTTCATTTGATCGGACATTTGCAAACCAACAAAGTCAAATTCTGCCGGGATTTCAAACTAATTCACAGCATCGATTCGCTGCGGTTGCTCGAGGAACTCGCCAAACGCGGCGAAACATGGGGCTTCACGCCACCGGTTTTGCTCGAGGTGAACGTCGCTCGAGAGCCACAAAAAAATGGCCTCGAACCCGAAGAGGTCGCCGCAACCCTGAAGGCCGCCCAAGACTTAAGTCTGGTCGTGACTGGCCTGATGACCATCGCGCCCTACGGCAAACTCGACGTGGCGCGGCAATCGTTCAAGGAACTGAAGCTCCTGCGTGATACCTTAGGATTAGAGCACCTCTCGATGGGCATGAGCGAGGATTATCCCATCGCCGTTGAAGAGGGAGCCACGATGATCCGACCCGGACGGGTGCTGTTTGAGTAAAAGAAGTTCAAAGTGAAAAGATGAAAGTGAAAAGAAAAATCTCGGATCATGACTTTGAACATTGCAACCTCGACTGAACCTCAACTGAACCTTCCAACCTGCACCTCGAGCCCCACTTTGAACTTTCCACCTTCTTGCTCACAAGACAGCACCTGACGGACTATTCGCGCTTCTTGCTCACAAGACAGCACCTGACGGGCTATTCGCGCTTTCACTTTCCACTGTTCCCTTTAGGAGTCGCCGTGAAATTCACCCCCCTTGACATCCGCCACGCCGAATTTAACGGACAAGTCTCCGGGTACGCCAAACGTGGCGTGCGTGAATTCCTGGCCCAAGTTGCCGATGACGCCGAAGAGTACGAACGTCAAATTCGCGCTTTGCAAGAACGGGTCACGACGCTCGAGGCTCAAGTCACGGATTTGCGGCAAGGCGAAGAAAGCCTGCGTCGCGCTGTGGTCAGTGCCGAACGCATCGGCAATGAGGTCAAAGCCAGCGCCGACCGTGAAGCGCAACTGATGATCCGTGAGGCTGAAGGCGCGAAAGAAAAACTCTTGCGCGAAGCCCTGCAAAAAGCGCGTGACATTCGCGTGGAAATCGAGAAGGCCCGAGGCGACAAGCAGTTGTTCCTCAATCAATTCCGGGCCTTGCTGCAAGGGTACATGGAAAGTATTGACCGGGCCGATGAACGCACACCCGGCGGTTAAGACTCTGGCTCGAGGTGAGTTGTGATCGTGACTGAAGTTCCGAACACTTGGGACGCTCGAGTTCGCATGTTCAGTGCAGGCGATGAAGTCGATTGTTTTGTCGTGATTACAGATCGTTACGCAGTGGTGATCGACACTTTCAGCACGCCCGAAGATGCCGCGCAAATGATGGAACTCGTGCGGCCTCAACTCTTCCCTCGCCGTCAATTGCTGGTGGTCAACACGCATCAGCACTACGATCACGCTTGGGGCAACAGCCTGTTCGCAGTAGGTAAAGAATTTGTAGCACCGATCCTGGCGAGTGAGCTTTCACGCGAACCGGCTCGAGCGCAGGATGCGAAACTGCTCAAGAAACAAGCTGAAGAATCGCGTTTTGCGGGGCTGCAATTGCTCGAGCCGAACTTGTACTTTCGAGGCGAATTCCTGATCGATGGTGGCGACCTGAGTTTGCGATTGATTCCCGCGCCGGGTCACACGCCGGATCAAGTCGTCGTCTGGATTCCCGAGCTTTCAATCCTGCTCGCTGCCGATGCGCTCGAGTTTCCATTCCCTTACGTGACGAACCCGGCAGACTTGCCGGTGATGCTCGAGACGATGCGCAGACTGCAAGCCTTGAATCCCAAAACCGTTCTCCCATGTCATGGTGGCGTGCACGATGCCAGCCTGATTGATTGGAACCTCGCGTATTTCGCGGCGCTCAAGCAGAAAGTTCAGGGCTTGGTGAAGGATTTGCCTCCAAATTGGCGCGAACTCGAAAACCTGTCCGATCAGATCGGCTTCTCATTCGAGGATGCCCTCAAAAGCTTGGGCCTCGAGCCTGAGGGTGTGGAAGCGATCTACCAGGAATTTCACCAAGTCAACTTGGCCGCCACGGTTGAAGGCTTAATCGAATTGATCGCCTGAACCTCGAGCAGCAATTTTGGGCCAATTCAGGCTTTGAGTGAATCTGAACCCTTGTCATGCTGCGACTGATTACGCGCAAAAATCGTGCGCCAATCCAAACCAAACCTGGACGTTTCACGCGAACGTTGCAATTCCGGCTTGGGTTCCGGCTTGGCCTGCTCGGGCTGAGGTCGCAACGCCTCGAGTGCCGCACGAACTTGAGGCGCAATCTCATGACCTCGCTCGAGACCAGCCTCGAACAAATCACGCGCCCTCGCATGCTCAAAATTTTGCCCCTGCACTTCGTCACCGATGCGAATCACCAAATCGGCCTTTTCAATACCGACACGTTTGAGGTGCTCACGCGAAATCTCGGCGGCGCGGTTGGCGACATCGAACGCATTTTTTGGTGCAGGCTGCGGTTCGTAATTCGTGCCAACATCGACCGCCAACACCACACTCGGCCCGTCGATCAAGCCTCGAGCGACCTCGGCGGGCACGTTATCAAGGACATGACCATCGGCCAGCAAACGACCATCGATCTCGATGGGTGGAAACACGCCCGGAATCGCGCTGGAGGCCAGCACCGCCTCGAGCAAACGGCCCGCACTGAGAACAACTTTCTCGCCGCTGAGCAGATCGACCGTGACCACCCCGAACGGAATGCGCAAATCCGAGAATTCCGCGCCACCCAACAACGTCTCGAGGTTGGCCCGCAACGGCTCGAGCGTGCTCAGGCCGGGCGTGCGAATCGCGGACCGCAGGGCGCGTTCCCAACCGGTGAGGGTGCGCAAACGCTCGAACAGGTTCTCGTGCGTGTGATCCTTGAAAAACAAATGCTGCAAATCGTCATACGCCTCTGCACCAATGGCACTGATCAATTTGTGAATCTCAAGTTTGGAATCCTTGCCAAATTTCCCGAGCGCAAACAGCGTGCCGACAATCGCGCCTGAAGACGTGCCCGCAATCGCATGAACCTCGAGCCCTTCAAGTTCAAGTGCGTGCAGCACGCCAAAGTGCGCCGCGCCACGAATTGCACCACCACCGAGGGCCAGGGCGAGTTTTGGTTGTTGGGTTGTGGATGTTGTAACTGCAACCATACACGCCTCCTGGTCGGTTCCGGCTGGCGCTTGATCTCATGATCTGAAATTGAGTTGTGCGCGAAACCGGGCGAGCCTCGAGTCAAGTCTAGACGATAAAAATGAATACAACCTCATGATCGACTGAAAATGCCTTCAGCACGATCAATCTGCCTGTTCTCAATCTGCCTGTTCTCAATCTGACTGTTCTCAATCTGCCTGGTCATCCACCTCGACCCAGGTCAGGTCGTACTCGAGCCGGTATTCGGATTGCGTGATCGGCGGGTCCACATCCACCGTGACCTCGTAGCGCAAGTGAACC
>JAYURE010000498.1:0-4317 GCA_043756345.1 Deinococcales bacterium
CCGGGTTTGACGCCGAGTTGATCGGCGAGGGCCTGCGTGTTGACTCGATCCCCGCCGAACGAGTAAATCGCCTTCAGGTAATCTTCTGATTGAGGTGACAGTAATTTTCGCATAAGGTCGCCCTCGAGAAAAGTTTAGGCTAACCTCAAAATTTTGTCAAGCGGACTTGAACATTCATCTTTCCCCTCGAGCACGGGTCCCAGGCTCTCCCCCACCGTTGACGCGATTTCAGACCAGGCGTAGCATTGCGACCAATCTCACCATCTAACAACCCATCCAACTTCTAGGAGGTTCACGTGACGCAAGCGGAACTGGCAGCAACCGGTGTTCCAAAAGTCGAAGTGCGCACGGTCAAGCGCAGCCTGAGTTTGGCCGCCATCGTCAGCATCATCTTCTTCACCGTTTCCGGCGGACCCTACGGGCTCGAGGATGTCGTCGGCGGTTCCGGCCCAGGCATGGCGGTCCTGTTGATCGTGCTGACCCCATTGATCTGGAGCGTGCCGATTTCCCTAATGTGCGCCGAACTTGCCACGGCCATGCCTTCGCAGGGCGGCTATTACGTCTGGTCAAAACGGGCACTCGGGCCGATGGGTGCGTTCTGTCAGGGCTGGTGGGCGTGGCTCACCACCTGGGTGGACATGGCGCTTTACCCAGTTCTTTTCGCCGATTACCTCTCGTACTTTCTGCCACTGTTCGGAGCCGAAACCGGTGACGGAAACGCCCGCAAACTCGTGATGATCGCCATGATCTGGCTGTTCGCCTTCCTGAACCTGCGCGGCTCGAGCGCCGTCGGCGGATCGTCGCAACTCTTCGGAATCCTCCTGCTCGCGCCGTTCGTGCTGATGATCGGAATCGGACTGTTCAAAGGCATCACTCAGGGTTTCAACCACAATCCATTCCTGCCCTTCACACTTCCCGATCAAGGCATTTTTCCATCGCTGACCGGCGGATTGTTCGTGGTGATGTGGAACTATTTGGGCTGGGAGGCGGTCTCGACCGTCGCGGGAGAAATGAAAAATCCGCGCCGGGATTACCCGAAAGCCATGACCATTGCCATTCCACTGATCACCCTCGTTTACCTGATCCCAACCCTGATCGGCCTCGCCACGGCGGGCAGCAAAGAGGTCGAATGGACCAGCGGAGCCTGGAGCAAAATCGCCGAACTGATCGGTGGTCCCTGGCTCGGCGGCTTCATGAGCGCGATGGGCATGGTCTCGGCCATCGGACTGTTCTCAGCGTTGCTGATGGTCAACTCTCGGGTGCCATTCGTCATGGGCCGCGACGGATACTTTCCTCGAGGTTTCATGCGCACCAACGCCAACAGCGCACCGTGGGTTTCACTGGTGGTCAGCGCCGCGATTTACACCCTCGTCGTGATCGTCTTCAACGATTTCGAGGCGCTCGCCGCCGTCGATGTGCTGCTCTACTCGAGCGTGCTGTTCCTCGAGTTTGGATCACTGATCGCATTGCGAATTCGAGAACCTGGAATGCGCCGACCGTTCAGAATCCCCGGCGGTTGGCTCGGCGTGATTCTGGTTTGCCTCGGGCCGACAGCGATCATTGCGGTCGCCGTCAAAGGTCAAATCGATGATGTCGGCATCTGGGAGGCCGTCGGCAAAGCCCTGCTGCTGATGGCGACCGGTCCGATCCTCTACCCAATCGCACGATGGTGGAAACTCAAAAATAAAATTCCCGACGATGCCACGCTCAACGACACGGGAGACACAGCATGAGCGAAGTCACCAGCCTCAACTACGCCCGACCCGCCAACTGGGATGAACCGACACGAATCCCAGAATTGCCCGCCACGCTCGAGCGCATCATGGTCCCAATCGATGGCAGCGAACAGGCCGAAAAAAGTTTGGCCCACGCCGCACGGCTCGCCGGTTGGACCGGGGCCGAATTGATCGTGCTGGTCGCCTTCGATCCGCCCTCGAGACTGCACCGGCGCGGCATGTTGCCGCCACAAGAATTGGTCTTCGGCATGGAGGCGGATGCCAAAGAACTCGCCAGTGAAGCCAGCGAATTGCTGATGGCGAAGGGTTTGAAAGTCAGGGCCATCGCCGTTCGAGGCGACGCTGCGGAAGCGATTGTCGCGGTAAGTGAAGACGAAAAAGTCGATCTGATCGTCATGGGACGGCGCGGCCTGAGCAAACTTCGCGGCGTGCTGCTCGGCTCGGTTTCGGAACGTGTCACCAGGCATTCAGACATTCCGGTGATGGTGGTGTCATGAGCAGTTCAGATAAATCCAGTCTCGAGCAATCTACACTCAACCGACGCGGATTCTTGAAGGCAAGCCTCTCGAGCGCCGCACTATTCGGACTCGCGCCATTGCTGAACGCCTGCGGCGAACAGGGCGAACCAAAAAAACTTTCGTTCCTCAATTGGCAAGATTACATCGCGGCAGACACGCTCGATGGCTTCACCAAAATCAGCGGCAATGAAATTTCGTACCAGACTTATGCCTCGAATGACGAACTTGCCTTCCTGCTGACCCGAGGTTCTGGTGCGCGACGCGGTGGCAGGCAAGGCTCGAGTTACGACCTGATCGTGCCATCGAACAACGCGCTCGAGACGTTCAAGAATGCTGGATTGCTGCAACCGCTCAAACGCGACCAGATCACCGGCCTCGAGAATTTACGACCCGATGTCTTGAATGCTGCTTTCGATCCAGGGAATGCATACTCGGTTCCTTGGGCGACCGGCACGACCGGGATTGGTTACGACAGCGACGTGATCAAAACGCCACCCGACTGGTCCATCTTCGCCAACCCCGCCTACAAGGGTCGCATGACGGTATTGAACGAGGCTCGAGAGGCGCTGGCGATGGCCTTAATTTCGATTGACCGCAGCCCGAACGCTCGAGAGCAGGCCGATATCGATAAAGCGACCGAGGTGCTGATTCAACTCAAATCAAACCTGCGTTCCTTCGATTCCAAAACGTACCTGCGCGATTTGGCCGCCGGAAAACTCGTGGCGTGTCAAGCATTCTCGAGCGATCTGCTGATTGCGCAGCAGCAACGCCCAAGTCTGCGGTTTGTGCTGCCACCACAGGGCGCAACGCGCTGGATCGACAGTCTGGTGATTCCCACCGATGCGGCCCGACCCGGACGCGCCCACGAATTCATCAGTTACTTTTTACGACCAGAAGTCGCCGCCGCCGTCTCGAGCGCCGCGAAAGTGGACACCGGCAACGCACAGGCGTTTGAACGGCTCGCGCCAGAGATTCGCAACAACCCAACAATCTTTCCATCATCGGATGTCTTGAAGAAAATTTCGTTCCTGGAAAATTTGGGTGACGATCAGAAGAAATTTGATGAGGCCTGGAAGCTGGTTCAGAACGCCCGCATTTGAATTCGGTCACTCCCGATCTGGCACGCTCGCCTCGGCAAAGGTCGCCATCTCGGACAAGGTTCTTGCCGCAGACTCGAGCACCGGGAACGCTAGCAACGCACCGGTTCCTTCGCCCAAGCGCAAACCATAATCAAACAACGGCTCGAGCTTCAAATGTCGCAATTGCGCCATGTGCCCCGGTTCTTGTGAGACGTGCGAAGCGGTCATGAAGGCCACAGATTTCGGCTCGAGTTGAGAGGCGACCAGCGCAGCGGCTCCAGCAATAAAGCCGTCAATCACCACCGGGATTCGAGATGCTGCACACTCGAGCATGATGCCCGCCATCGCCGCAATCTCGAGACCACCAATTTCGGCCAGGACTTCGAGCGCATCTTTCGGCTCGAGTTTGCGAAGCCGTTCAAGCGCCATTTCAATCGCACGAATTTTCTTCTCGAGCGTTGCATCGTCCGCTCCGGTTCCTCGACCCGTCACCATACGAGGCTCGAGGTCTGTGAACCACGCGGTCAAAGCCGCACTCGGTGTTGTATTGCCTATGCCCATGTCGCCCGCCGCGAGTAAGTTCGCTCCACCTTGAATTGCTCGAGCCGCTGCATTCGCACCAGCAAGAATCACCAGCGTCGCTTCATCACGGGTCATCGCAGATTCTCGAACGATGTTGCCCGCGCTGCGCCGAACCTTATTTGAAATCAAGTTCGGATGTTCGGGCAGGTCAGCATTCACACCGACATCTAGCACGGAGACTCGAGCACCAACCACACCGGCAATCGCATTGACCGCCGCGCCGCCGCGCAAGAAATTCATGACCATAGCGGGCGTGACCTCGCTCGGGTAAGCACTGACACCCTCGAGTGTGACACCGTGATCGCCCGCGCAAACGATCACAGCTTTACCAGCAATTATTGGACGTTCAGTTCCAAAAATACCCGCCAGCCAGACGCTCAAATCCTCGAGTTTGCCGAGCGA
>JAYURE010000499.1:0-1596 GCA_043756345.1 Deinococcales bacterium
CAATCAAAGCCGATGTTGAATTGGGCGGCACTGATCAACTGTTTAACCTGATGGTCGGGCGAGACATTCAACGCGAGTACGACCTCGAGCCGCAAGTCGTGCTGACCATGCCGTTGCTGCCGGGACTCGATGGTGTCGAGAAGATGTCAAAGAGTTTGGACAATTACATCGGCATTTCCGAAGCTGCCGACGTGATGTTCTCGAAGTTGATGAAAGTGCCCGATCCACTTCTCGAGCAGTACATCACCCTACACACGGATTTGAATCCTCAAGCCACGCTCGAGGCTGGACCGGTTCAGGCGCACCGAATTCTGGCTCGAGCAATTGTTGCCGATTACCACGGCCAAGAATCAGTTGAGGCTGCTGAGGCCCGATTTGATTCAGTTGCCAAAGGTGGAATCCCAGATCAAATGCCGGAAGTTTCAATCTCGAGTGAGAAATTCAAAGATGGTCAAGTTGGGATCATTGCGCTTGCGGTTGAAGCTGGGTTCGCCTCGAGCAATGGTGAGGCGCGACGGCTGATTCAGAATCGCGGTTTGAAACTGAACAGTGAAACCGTGACCGATGACAAACTGAACCTCGAATTGCTCGAGCCGGTCGTCTTGCAAAAAGGCAAGAACGATTTCAAACGCCTGAAACGGGCGTGAAGCTGTAGTAAACTCGGATCATGCTTCGGGAAGCCCCGGTCCAATCCGCCATCAGCTTCGAGCAGTTCCTCGAGCGCGAAATTCACGCGCAGGAACGCCATGAGTTTGTGGATGGTAACGTCTTTGTGATGCCCGGCGGAACGGATCGTCACAACGAAATCGCGCAGAACATCCTCGAGTTCTTGCGACCTGCTGCCCGTACCAAAGGGTGCAGAACCTTCATCGAAAGCGTTCTGATTCGCACCCCGGATGAAACCGGCTACTACCCCGATGTCTTCGTGGTTTGCGACTCGAGCCAAGACACACCTCGGGTCAAACGCCAACCGTGCATCATCATTGAAGTGCTTTCCGAATCGACCGCCGCGATAGACCGTGGCGAGAAATTGCGCAATTACCGCACGATTCCGGCACTCGAGCTTTACATTTTACTCGAGCAGGATGCGCCACTGGCCGAAGTCTTTGAACGACAGGCGGACGGCACATGGCGGCACGATCTGTTGACGGCAAGCTCGAGCCTGCATTTCTCGAGGCTGAATTTGGACATTCCCTTGCAGGACTTGTACCAGAATTTAGCAGAAGCTTAAGGCATGGCGACTCGAGATTGCTGTCGTTCAGGGCAGCAATTTCACCTGATTTTGTTCTGAACCGTTGTACCCTGCGGTGGATGAATCGAATCATTCAACTTGTCCTGACCGCAGGTTTGCTCTCGAGTCCCGCTCTGGCGCAAACCACCGAACCCGTGACACCCACGCCAGTAGCCGTGCCTGTCGCAGCCGCTCCAGTCAGCAATCCGTTTGGTGTTTCACTGACCGCAGGACTCAATCCGGGCGTACTGACCGTGGCCTTGGATTACGATGTGACACCGAACATCAATGTCCGTTTTGGTGTTTCACCCTCACCGCAAGTGCTCGAGTTGAGTGCCGCTTATGCGTTTCGCACTACCCCAGAT
>JAYURE010000500.1:0-12727 GCA_043756345.1 Deinococcales bacterium
TGGTTGTCCTCGTCGGTTGGAGTCCGCTCGAGCCTGACCTGACCACGTACTTGTCCATTGCTGCGATGCTTGGCGCAACATTTTTTTACGGTTTGTCCAGCAACCTGACCCGACTCAAACTCAAAGGCGCACCACCGTTGGGCGCAGCGGTCGGATCACAACTTGCCTCGAGCCTCGCACTCTTGCCGCTCGTGCCATTCAATCCCGCGCAGGCCACGCCAGATTTGACGGTGGTGCTGTGCCTGCTCGGACTGGCGCTCGTCTGCACCGCGTTCGCGTACATCCTCTTCTTTCGCCTGATCCTCGAGACTGGCCCAACCCGAGCCTCAACCGTGACCTTCATCGTGCCGGTCTTTGGCGTGCTCTGGGGCGCACTGTTTTTGCGCGAAACAGTCGGTCTCGAGAAAATCCTGGCCTGCGCGATCATCTTGATTGGGGCGAGCCTCGTTACCGGCCTGAACCTGAACTCGTTTCGCAGTGCGCCAGCCAAGTGACCTCGAGCGTTCATCTCGAGCGTTCATCTCGAGCATTCATCTCGAACGTGAATAAAGCCGATCCCTGTCGGGTTTTCACAGGTTTTTGCCATCCTGCCGCGTAAGCTTTGAACAGATTCCATGGTGACTTTGACTGACCGTGCCATTTCCGAACTGATCGAAGTTGCCCGGCACCTGCCCGCGCTGCCAAGCGGTCGCGTCCTCGGTGTGATGCAACTCGTGCAGGGCAAACTTGACGCGCTCGAGGCCTTGCAAGAAATCAATGCGCGACTCTCCAACCTGCAAGACGACGAACTCGACAGTGTGCTCGAGGAAGTTTTGCGTTGGGCGCTCAAGCGGGTCAACGGTGAACGCGGCGTGCTCGCCATGTTCGAGGATGGCGCGGTTCGCATTCTCGCATCACGTCAGGGTGAGAGTGTCGAACCAGTGCAACCCTCGACCAGTTTGCTTGAGAGGGTTGTTTCAACCGGTAAGGCGATCATCACCACGAACGCGCAGGACGATCCGAACATGGCCGCCGCGAGCGTTTTGCTGCTCGACATCCGCAGCGTGCTTGCCGTTCCCTTGAGGGCTCGAGAGGAGGTGATTGGCGCGTTGTACGTGGACACGCAAATCACCGAACGGGTCTTCACCGACGAGGACGCCCGTCTGCTCGAGACCTTCGCTGCGCAAGCAGGAACAGCAGTATTGCTGGCCCGCAGCTTTCACAGTGAACGCGAAAACCACCGCCTTGAGCGCGAAAAGGCAATCAGCGAGCGTGAACACCACCGCAACCTCGTGCGCACGATGCTGATGACGCTCGACGCTCGAGACCCGTACACCGCCGGTCACTCGGATCGCGTCGGCGAATACACCCGGCTGCTGGCCCGAGAACTCGAGTGGAGCGAGATTGAGGAGGAACGCGCCCGTTTTGCTGGATGGGTTCACGACATCGGCAAGATCGGTATTCAAGACCGTTACCTCTTAAAACCCGGTCCGCTCACGCCTGAGGAACGCAAAATCCTCGAGCAACACAGCATCATCGGTGAACGCATCTTGTCCAGCGCCAATGAGTCTGACGGGTTACTGCCCGCCGTGCGTCACCATCACGAACGCTGGGACGGTCAGGGCTACCCGGACAAAATTGCGGGTGAAAACATTCCACTGCTCGCCCGAATGATTGGCATCACCGATGCTTTCGATGCCATGACGACCACGCGCCTGTACGCCAAACGCCGCCCATGGACAGTCGCGTTTCAAATCTTGCGCGAAGAGGCAGGCAAGCAATTCGATCCAATCCTCGTGCCGATCTTCATACGTGCCGTCGAAGGCCTCGAGCCGGGTATGGAGGCCGATGCGCTTCATGCGCCCGGCGTCGAACTCGAGACCAGCAGCTAAACCATGGGGGGCGCAACATGTTTGCGCCCCTTTGCGAGATCGCTCAACCCAGTTTCAAACTGTGTACGTGCTCGAGCTTGTCGTGCCGCCACGTCCCGTCCAATTCGTGTGAAAGAACTCGCCTCGAGCCTTGTCAGTGCGTTCGTAGGTGTGCGCCCCGAAGAAATCGCGTTGCGCCTGAATGACGTTGGTGCTCAATCGGGCCGTGCGGTAGCCATCAAAATATGCGAGGGCGCTCGAGAAAGCCGGAACCCAAATCCCATGCGTGAAGGCGCTGGCCACCACGCGACGCCAGGCCGCCTGGTTGGTTTGGATCGTTTGCACAAAGTACGGGTCAAGCAGCAAGTTCGGTAAGCTCGAGTCCGTCTCGAAAGCCGTTTTGATGTTCTCGAGGAACCGGGCGCGAATGATGCAGCCGCCGCGCCACATCAATGCTATCGAACCGTAATTCAATTCCCAGCCCTGCTCGAGCGCGACCATTCGCATCAGTTGGAAGCCTTGGGCGTAAGAGCAAATCTTGCTGGCGTAAAGTGCGCGACGAACGTCCTCAACGAACGCGGTGCGATCACCCGTGAACTCGAGGTTCGGTCCAGACAGCACGCTCGAGGCGCGAACACGTTCTTCTTTGAGCGCACTGAGGCAACGGGCAAACACGGCCTCCGCAATGGTGCTCGAAGGGCTGCCGACATCAAGCGCCGTGGTGCTGGTCCATTTTCCGGTGCCTTTTTGTCCTGCCGTATCGAGGATCACATCGATCAAATCCTGGCCGGTTTCATCGTCTTTTTTCGTCAGGATTTCGCTGGTGATTTCAATCAGGTAACTGTCCAACTCACCTTTGTTCCATTCGGCAAACGTGCTGGCGATATCAACATTCTCGATGCCCGCACTGCGCAACAGGCTGTACGCCTCGGCGATCATTTGCATGTCGCCATACTCGATGCCGTTGTGCACCATTTTTACAAAATGCCCCGCACCGTCCGGTCCAACCCAATCGCAGCACGGCGAACCGTCGGCAACTTTTGCGCTGATGCCTTGAAAGATTGCTTTGACGTGAGGCCAGGCCGCCGCACTGCCTCCAGGCATGATGCTCGGTCCAATCAACGCGCCCTCTTCGCCACCAGAAACACCAGTGCCAATGAACAACAATCCTTGCGCCTCGAGTTCCCGTGTACGCCGAGCGCTGTCGGTGTACAAGCTGTTGCCACCGTCAATGATGATGTCGCCAGTCTCGAGCAACGGCACAAGCTGCGCGATGCTGTCATCGACCGGTTTGCCCGCCTTGACCATCAGCATCACCCGGCGCGGCGTGGCCAGCGAATTCACAAACTCCTCGAGACTGGTTGCGCCCAGAATCTTCTCGCTCGTCCCTCGAGCCTGCTTGAAGGCTGTGACTTTCTCAACTGTGCGGTTGAAACAGGCGACCGTGAAACCTTTGCTGGCGATGTTCAAAACGAGGTTCTCGCCCATCACGGCGAGACCAATGATTCCAATGTCGGCTTTCTGGGTCTGAATTGGTTGGGTCATGGTGGTTCCTTTCAGGCTCGAGGGTTCTGAGATCATGCGTTCGAGCGTCGTGTGTCTGCATTCTGCACCATGAAGTTGAAAAGGGTGAAACACGAAAAAGCCCGAGCCATGTTCGGCTCGAGCCTCGAGAAGTGGCTGTTTGGTTTACTTGATGATGTTTGCAGTGACCACGATCAGCAATTGCGTCTGACGGTCGTTGGTCTTACGGGTTTTGAACAAGTCACCGATCAATGGAATGGCGGACAAGATTGGAATACCAACGGTGCTTTCATCTTGCGTGGTGGCCAACAGACTGCCCAACAGGACTGTCTGGCCGCTTTGCATCAGGACTGTGGTTTCGGATTTGCGTTCATCGAAATCGATACGGTTCGGGTCAAGGCTGCCTTTGTTTTGCACGTCGCTGACTTCGGCAGCAATGTCCATGGCAATCGTGCCATCGTTCGAGATGCGTGGCTTGACTTGCAATTGAACACCGAACGGAATGGTCTTGGAAATGTTGCCTGCACTGCTGGCGATGTTCAGTTCGATGCGTCCACCGCTGCGAATCGAGGCGCTGCCGTTGTTGACCACGGAAACGTTCGAGTCATTGATGCGTTTTGAAAGTTTCTGACTCTCGAGGGCGTTCAGGGCCGCACCGATATTGAATCCGGCCAAGGCGCTGGTGCTGTCGAACAAGAATTTAACGCCGGTCTCGAGCAGCTTGCCAGAGAAGTTTCCAACGCCGAAGGACCATTCGATGCCGAGGCTGAGGGCGGCATCGTTGGTGACTTCTTGGATGCGGACATTGACGTTGACCATTGATTGGCGCGTGTCGAGTTGCGGAATCAGCTTGGCGATCTCTTCGACGGCCTCGGGCAAACCGCTGATGATCAGGCTGTTCGAGGAGTCATCGGCAACGACCGTGGTTTTGACATCGGCGGTCACGGTTGGTTCGGTAGGGGCCGCGCCTGGCGTGGTTGGCAGTGCCGTCTGAATCACGGTGGTGTTACCTTGCGCGTTTGGTGCGGTCACAGTGGGGCCACTGACTGAGGCTTGAATCGTTTTTGCCATGTCTGCGGCTTTGCTGTTAGAGAGTTTAAACACGCGACGCACAGCTTGCGGGGTGATGATGGTCGCTGGCGAGAGGTCCACGCTCGAGAGCAGTTCGTTGATTTTGGCGTACTCGCTGGCGGTGGCGTTGATCACCAGGATGCGTGTGTTGGCGACGTTGTTGATGCTGGCCTCTGGGAATTGCTTGGCGAGCAGTCCTTGAATGCCGGTCGGGTCTGATTTGACGATGTACGTGTAGGTTTTCTTGGCTTCACCGGTGGCGGTGACTGGAGCGCTCTGACGGAACCGGGCGACGATAGTGCTGGGTCCAACGATCATGATGTCGTCTTGCATGAGTTCAAAATCCAGGTCGTTCAGGGTGGTGATGGTTTCCCAGACGCGACGGAATGGTTTGCCGTTGAAGTCCACGTTGATTTTCTTGTCGGCAGCGATTCCGTCGGCAACAACATTCAGCTTGACGGCGTAACCGATGGCTTTGAGGTACATTTCCAGGCTGATGCCTGTGGCGGGCACGTCTACTTTGACGGGCGCATCAAAGCGTGGATCGGTGGGCAATTTTCCGGCCTGAGCGAATCCCAGGAAGCCGATCAGGGCGAGCAGGAGGGTGAATGTCCGACGAATATTTTGCATAAGCACCTCAAGGGGAAGTTCAGCGTGGGGCTGGTGGGCTACTCGAGTTGGCTCGAGATGACGGGTCATTTCGCCCTCGAGAGGATGATGGTGTCTTGGCCTTGCATCAGGACCACTTGATCGGCGGTGATGGTTTTGACGATCACATCAGATTGCGGCAGGTTCGCGCCGAGTGGGACCACCAGGGTGCCTTCTTTGGTTTCAAAGATCGCCGTGTTGACTGGTCCGAGCACGACACCAACGAAGCTGATGCCTCGAGCGTTGACGAACGTGGTCAGGGGATCGATGCGTTCGACGGGCACCTCGACAGGTGTTCCGGGATTATCAACGGTGTCTGGTGGTTTGACAGCTTTGCGTGGAATGCTTGAGTCAAGCGGTGATGGTGCTTCGGTGCTGGCCGTGCCGGGTTCTCGCAGTTCGATTGGGCCGCCGAGGATGTTTGGTTCGGTCAGGGCGGCGAAATCGAGTTCTGGGTCGGTTGGTACGGTTGGGATCACGGTGGTTCCAGGATCGACTGGGGGCTGTTCGACTGGAATAGGTTTGGCTGGGACCACATTGCGCATCAACCCTGGTGTGCTCGGTGCTGGGTTGGTCAGTGCGACGCTGCTCGAGGGTCCGCTGACGCCTGGTTTCGGGGCTCGCACGGATGGTTTGGCGTTGGCGATGGCGGCTGGGATTTTTGGTACGATTTTGGTGTTTTGTGTCGGTGCTTTGATTGTGATCGTTTTGCCCGCCTGTGGCAATGCTGGTCGGGGGTTTGAACGAACTTGTGTTCCGCTTGGGAACGATGGCAGTGGTTGGGGCTGCCTAACCGTCACGGTTCTCGTTTGCCTGACCGGTGCGATGCTGATGCTTGGACGGGTGATAGTTTGTCGTGGTGCAATGTTGATCGGTCCACCAGAGATTGGATTCGATCCGTTTTGGACCACACCGATGTTGCCGGTGTTCTCGACAGTCAACGGTGCGAAGGGGTTGACCACGGCGCTCGAGGCTGGTCGGGTGTTGAGGGCCTGGGTGGTGGCTTTGGTCGGGTTGTTCGGATCGGTTTTGATGGCTTCTGTGACCAGGAACGGAATCGGTTGAACCTCGAGTGAGCGGCTTGGACCGCCACCGATGTCGTCGCTGCCGCTTGGGTTGCTGGTATTGCTCGCTGGGACGGTTGTGCCAGTTGGACTGCTCGAGTTGGTTGCTGGATTGCTTGGGTTGGGTGCTGGCGTGCTGACCACTGGTGGTACAAATTCTTCCACTGGAGGGGTGCTCAGCATGTTCAAGGCGACTACACCGAGCGCCCCGAGCAGCACTGCACCGGCGGCTGCGTAGAGGTAGGTTTTCGGGATCTTGGCGAGCGAAACCGAAAGCGAGGATAGCGAAAAGCCGGAAGGTTTATTCATCGCACTCCTCCGCTCATGCTGGTGCTCTGACAGAGCACGTTCTCGCCGATGACGGCACTCGAGTTGGCGGTTGCGGGGTTGTCATAGACGTAGGTGGTCATCGCAATTTGGGTGCCGAGCTTCGGATTGAAGCTGTTGGCGGTGCTGGTCGAAAGGCTGACCGTTTCAATCTTTGAGAAGCGTTGCAGCGATTCGACCGATTGCAGCACGTTGGTGATGCTGGACCAAGTGCCGTCGAGTGCAAGTGCCAGGTTGAGGGTGCGCACGCCTGCGGGCAGGTTGGCGGCGGCTCCGGCGCTCGGGCTGATCGAGTTGATTTCGGCTCCGCTGGCCAGAATCTTATTTTTGAGGTCGTCGATCAGGTCGGCGAGTTTGGTGCGGTCGGGCAGTTTTTGCAAAAACACGGCCTGTTCGGTTTTCAGGCTGGCGACCGTGCCACACAGTTGCGTGACGTTGGCGCGGGCTCGTTCTCCGACTTGTTTGCGTCCGCGTAGGCTTTCGGGGGGCGGTGCGAGTTCATCACCGATTTCGGTTTGCAAGGTGGCGATGTTGGCTTGGGTTGGCGTGAACAACAGTGTCCACCACAGTACGCCGAGCAATGCGCAAACGCCGACGATGATCAGGGCAATGTTTCGGCTCGAGAGGCGAGAAAGCATCATTGACCTCCCGTTGGTGCCGGTGTCGTACCGGGTGCTGGCGTGCCGGTGGCTGGTGCAACGACCGCTGCCGGAACTGGATTTGTTGGCACCAAACCGATGGTCGCGCTAAACGAGTACGTGTTGTTGGTTTTGTTGTTCGTGACGGCTCCAGCTTGAATGCCGAAGTTCGGATCGGTTTCAAAATCGCGGATGAAACGGGTGACGTCGGTCAGCGATCCGGCCTCGCCGTTCATGGTGAATTCGCTGCCGACCACTTTGCCGTCGTATTGCTTGCTGGCGGAGAGTGTTTGCGCTTGACCAGCATCGACATGACGCAGTGAAAGCGATTTGAGTGCGACCGCAGAACCGGGACGGCCGGTGCTGGACCGAGGCAAACGGCGTGCGAAACGGGTCAATTCCTCACTCCATTTGGTTTGGCCCTGCTCGAGTGCGGTCTTGATCGAAACGATTCCCTCGAGTGCTTTTTGTTGTTCGTTGAGGGCTTTTTGCCCATCGACGTAGCGTTGCAAGGCTTGGACTTCACCCTCGAGTTGCGTTTTTTGTTCGGCCAGGGCGTTGGCGGTGTTGCTGGCACTGATTTGCATTGCACCCATGATGGCGATGGCGACGACCGGCACGATACCGGCGATCAAGCGCCACCAGCCGGGTTCGACTTTCTTGCGCAGCGTTTTGGGAAGCAGATTGACTTTAATCAAGGCCGGTCACCCCTCGCAAGGCCAGTCCGAGGGGCACGGCAAGCTCGGCGGCAGTGGAACGCAAGTACGCAGCATCGAATGAGGTTTCATCGAACATTGTCGCCAACCATGGGTCGCCCATTTCGACGCGGAAACCGAGTGTGTCACCAATCGCGTCGGCCAGACCGCGCAGCTTGGAGCCGCCACCGGAAAGGTACATGCGATCCACGTTGATGTCGCCGGATTGCACGCGGTAGAACTCGAGCGAACGGCGAATTTCGGTGGTCAGGTCGAGCAGCGGTGCGCGAATCGCGTCGAAGATTTTGGCTGGGCTGTAACGCTCGCGGTTGACATCGAAATCCAACAAATCCTCTTCGTCTTCGGTCGGGATGGTCGCGGTGGCGTAATTGAGTTTGACTTCCTCGGCGGTGTTGAAATCCAGTCCGAACGCTTTTTGAATCGCAATCGTGAAGTCATCACCCGAGACGTTGATGTTGCGGTTCATCAGGACGCGCTCGCCACGGACCAAGGCGATTGTGGAGTTGCTGGCACCAATCTCGAGGACGACACCGACTTCGCCTTCGGCCGTGAAGTTCGTTCCCGAAAGTGTGGTTTTGTTCAAGTGCTCGCCCAAGAGACTGCCGCGCAGGGCGCGAAGTGCCGCGAATGGTTTGACATCGATCACGACTGGCTCGAGACCGGCCAGTTTGATCACTTCGACCAGGCGGGCCACGACCTCGTGTTGGGCCGCCGCGATCATGACTTCCATCTGCGCGTCATCGGCGAGTTCGTCGATGTTGTCCAAAACGTCGTAATCGAGCACGACTTCATCGATTGGGAATGGGATGTAACGTTCGGCCTCCCATTTGATGGCCTCGTCCAAATCCTTCAAGCTCATTTTTGGCATTTGAATGATACGGGTGATCGCGGACTGATTGGCGACGGCGGTCACGCAGTAACGGTTGCGAATCTTCGCTTCGGCCAGTCCCGCTTTGATCTCTGCCGCAATCGCTTGCGGTTCGATCACCTGTCCGTCTTGAAGGGTTCCGGGAGGAGTTGGGCGCAAAGCCAAAGCCCGCAGTGTTGGCGGCAGGCCAGCTTTAAGCTCAACGATCTTGATGGCACTCGTGCCGATCTCGAGGCCAATCGCCTCGATTTTGGGGTTCACGAGTTTTTTGAACATCTCCTGCATAGGTCCCCCTGGGGTGGTGTTGCCATTCCTAGACGGGTTGGCCCGTCGTTGCCCGCATCTGTGAGGATTGTTCTCACGTTGGATGGTGGGCGAAAGCGTTTCTAGTCAATACTTTAAGCGCCGAGAGCACAGAAAGCTGTGAAAAAACCGCACCATGGAATGAGAAAGCAACACATGAACAACAAGGTGACAGAACAACACTTTCCTAAAGCTTACAACGCAGGTTAAAGCGACCCTCGAGTGATGAAGGTCGCCTGAAGGTGAAGGGGTGATGCAAACCCGATCAGACTTGTCTGCCCAACCCGTGCCAACGTCCTGTCGCTCGAGCCCGCCGAACCAGCAAGACCGTGCTGACCAGGCACAAAGCAACTGTGATCGCGCCCGCCTCGAAGCCGAATGCTCCGCCAGTGAAGACCTCAGGCCCTTGAATCCGAGGATGGATCAGGCTTTGAAAAACATTGCCCGAGACTGCAACCCCAAAAATCGGTCCTTGCATGAAATTCCACATCACGTGAAGTCCGGTCAGCAGCCACAAATCTCGAGTCCAGGCAAAGACGGTTCCGAGCGCTACGCCAGCCAGTCCTACGGCGATGGCTCCGATCACGGTGGCATTGGTATTGCCCAAATGCAACGCGCCAAAAAGTGCGCCGCTCAATGCCAACGCCCAGCCTGTACCGATGGCAGCCTCGAGCGGTTGGAACAGCACGCCTCGGAACAAGATTTCCTCGAATGCAGCCGCGAACAGCAGCAGGCCGAAACCACCCAACAGGGCAGCCAGATCAAGCGAGGTGCTTTGAACCGTATACCAGCCTGCGACGGTGGCCACGAGCACAATCCCGCCGTACAGAATCGTGCCTGTGACAGCGCCGAACAGCAATCCTCGAGCCGGGTTGGGTGGCTGCAAGCCATTGATGCTTTGTACCCAACCGATTCTGTCCAATCCGATCAGGGCAGCAACGCCGATGATCAATCCAATGGCTCGACTGGCAAACGTGGGCAACCCGGCTCCATCCAGAATGGCGACGATCAGGCGAATCGCAATGGCAATCAGCAACGCAAAGACAACTCGGGTCAGCCAGAAGCGCCAAAAAGCGGTCATCGGGTTGGATTTCATGGTCCCGCCAGCATACCAAGCTCGAGCGTTTTGGCGCTTAAATCATGACATCTCGAGCCCGTTACGTACAGTTCATTACAGGCTGCGCAGAACCTCTTCCCAGTTTGGGCGGCGTAACTTTTCGGCCACGAATTTCATGCCCGGTTCGACCTCGAGTGCCAGCACCGGATGCTCGAGTTCGAGGCCGTGCGGCAGGTGTTGCTCGCAGATCTTGTGGATGATCTTGTCGAACCATTTGCGGCCCGCGCCGTGCCAACCGCCCTGTTCAAATTCGCGGGGTTCGCCATCAAATTTGGGTCCAATGTGATAAAGCTCGTGAACCAGGGTTTCCAGTCGGGCTCGAGGGCTCATGTCCCAGAAGCGAGTCCAAGCAAATGAAAGCAAGTATTTGGCGCGGGTGCCTTTGGGTGTGTAAACGTGCGATAACGCGTAAACCCGGCGACCTCGGCGTTTGATCTCGAGTGAGAGCGGGTAGCAACGGGCATAGGTTAAGGTTTGCTGCGCGGCCCGGGTGTGGAAGATCGTGAAGTGAACCTGGTCAATTCTGATGTGGGCGAACTCTGGAACCAAATCAACGATCTCTCGAGCGGCAGTATAGAAGCCATCCGTGAGGTTCATTGGCTGTTCGCGCCGGGTCTTGCTGGGTGATCGAACAGGTGTCTGTGCAACTCGAGGCGCGGCCTGGTCGCTGCGGTTGGTTGATCTGGCTCGAGTTCCTGGCATGGGTTTATTGTATCAATTCAGATCAAGCTGAGATCAGCCAAATAGCTCATTCTGTTTTGAACGAAATGTGCTTTTTGGATTTCTCGAGCCATTTTGGGGTTTTGCGATTAGATCACATCACTTCAAATCAGTGAATGAACCCTAACGAATAAACATGGCATCGCCCAAACTGAAAAACCGGTACTCATGCTCGAGTGCCTGATCGTAAGCAGCCCGCATCGTTTCGTAACCGGCAAAGGCGGCGACCAGCATCAGCAGGGTTGAACGCGGCAGGTGAAAGTTTGTCACCAGCGCATCGATCACCTGAAACTCGTAGGGCGGACGTATGAAAATGCTCGTCTCGCCCAACCCGGCCTCGAGCCATTTTTTCGGTCCAGCGTCCAATTCAAGATCAATCCGAAACGCACTCTCGAGGGTTCGCACGACGGTCGTACCAACCGCAATCACGCGCCGCCCATCGCGCTTGGCAGCATTGATCGCGTCGCTCGTCTCGAGTGGAATCACGTATTGTTCGCTGTGCATCACGTGGGCTTCGATGCTTTCCGCGACCGGTTTGAAGGTGCCTGCGCCAACATGCAGTGTCACCGGCCAGATTCCAACCCCCGTGCGATGAACTTGCTCGAGCAAACCCTGCGTGAAGTGCAAACCTGCTGTCGGTGCAGCGACGCTACCCGGATCGTTGGCAAACACCGTCTGGTATCGCGCTCGGGCCTCAGATGTGTCTGGTGCTTGAATGTACGGCGGGAACGGGATCGCGCCCAAATGCTCGAGGTGCGGTTTGATGTCCTCACAGAATCGCAAGGTACGAGCCCCATCCTCGAGCACCGATTCAACGGTGGCAGTGATGCGCCGATCAACCGCATCAAACTCGAGCATGCCACCGATTGCCACACGTTTTGCCGGTTTGAGGTATGCCGTCCAGAGGTTCGCCCGCAATTCGCGCAGCAGCAACACCTCGAGTTTTCCACCGGTCGGTTTTCGTGCCTCGAGCCGGGCCGGAATGACTTTGGTTCGGTTGAGCACCAACAGATCGCCACGCTCGAGGTATTCAAGCAAATCCCGAAAGACACGGTGTTCGAACCGCTTGCCGCCACGTTGAAACGTCAGCAACTTGCTCGAGTCACGTGGTTCGACACCCGACTGCGCGATGCGTTCGGGCGGCAAGACAAAATCGTAATCGGCAATGTCGAAACCATTCATAAAGATGGGGTTGAAAGTGAAAAATTGGAAGTGAAAAGTACAAACTTGTCGTCACTTTCAACTTGCCACCTTGCACTTTCCACTGGGTTACTCCGTTGCAACCGGCGGCGTCTCGAGTGTCGTTTCCGCCGCAACCTCGAGCGCGGCCTCTGGGACGTACAGGTTGCGTTCTCGGGTCGGCATGAACGCGCCGGGAATTTCGGGCAGGTGCGTGAACTTGTCCACGCCATCGATCAATTTTTGCGAGGTGGTTTCTTTGAAGGCCACAACCTCGACGCGTTTGCCCTGTTCCATCAGGACCTCGAGGATGTCGAGGAAGTCGCCATCGCCCGAGCCGAGCACGATCACGTCCAAGGAGGCGGCGAGACGCACCATATCGGCGCAGATGCCCATGTCCCAGTTGCCTTCCCAGATGGTTTTGCCGGTTTCGGTGGTGTGATGGACTTGCAACATCATCCGGCGCACGCGATACCCGAGCGTTGAGAGTTTGTAAATGAATGGCCAGGCGCTCGTGTCGTTCTCACGTTCGACCACGTAAGAAACGGCCCGCAACAAATCCCGGTCTTGCGTGCCGTAATTGAGCAGGCTTTCAAAGTTCACGGTGCGTTCGTAATAATCCCTGGCCATTCATTTACAAACTCTCAACGCTCGGGTATCGCGTGCGCCGGATGATGTTGCAAGTCCATCACACCACCGAAA
>JAYURE010000501.1:0-1593 GCA_043756345.1 Deinococcales bacterium
CGTCAGATTGCCAGCGCACTTTCTGGTTCGCCATTGGCGATGTTGTTCTTTGGCGCTCTGATCACGCTGGCGCTGAATTCCTCGAACGCCGCCGCCGTGCTTGCGCTCGCATTCGTCTCGAGCGGTGCAACTTCGGTCGAGGCCGGAATCGCATTTGTCTTCGGCGCGAACATCGGCACGCCATTGAACGTTTTCATGCTCTCGAATGACAAGGGCATCACGGCGCGACGTTCTGCCGCCGCACACCTTGGGGTCAAAACCATGACGGCATTGCTGGGATTGGCGCTGCTCGGCACGCATCCGGCCTGGTTGGGCGAGAGCGCCCTGGCGGTGGTCAACACACACACGCTCTACAACGTGATTGTCGCGCTGCTGTGCTTGCCGTTTCTCGGCTCGATAGAAAAGGCGATGGGCAACCTGATGCCCGATCCGGTCTCGAACGAATTGCGCCCGCGATACCTGGATGACATGGCGCTCGAGACTCCGAAGCTGGCCTTCTCGAGCGCCTTCCGTGAGGTCACGCACATCGGGGATTTGGTGGTCGAGATGTTGCAGGCGACCCTGGCCACGGTGTTGCGAGAGGCCAAGCACAGCGAAAAGATTTTGAAGGGAGAGGACACCGTGGATGCGTTGGTTCACGCCACCGTCGTCTACCTCTCAAAAGTCGAAGAGGGCCTGCCTCGAGCACCCGTGCAGGCGTTGCTGGGTGTTTGCGCGAACCTTGAAGCGATTGCGGATTTGCTCAAACGACTTCTGCGGCAAAAAGAAAAACTGCTCGAGCGCGGCCTCAGATTTTCGGATGAGGGCCTTGAGGAATTGGACGGCGTGGCCCGTTGGACGTTCAAACGCATGAAGCTCGCCTTCACCGCCCTTTCTGTCGGCGATCCACGCACGGCCCGAGGGTTCAATCACGACACGGTTCATTTGCACGAACTGGCCGAACGCTCGAGGTTGGCGCATTTACGGCGGCTCGGTTCGGGCGATGACGAACTCGAGTTAACCTCGGCGGTGCATTTGGACATGCTGATGATTCTCGAGCAGATCAACAGCGCCGTGAATTCGATTGCGGCGCACATCCCGCAACTCGAGGTGCGTTTGACCGACACCGTGGACGAGATGTTCGGGCGTTGAATTTCGGCTCGAGGTTTACGAGTTGTCGAGAAAGGTTCATCACGAAGAGGCCATTAAACGATTCGCTCGAGTGACTATCACCACCCTGGGGCCATTGCCCTTGACCCCATGACGTACAGTCAAAGCAATGAGAGTCTTTGTTGCAGGCGCAACCGGAGCCGTGGGACAACACGCCACTCGAGCCTTGATCAACGCTGGGCACACGGTCACAGCGATTGCCCGCACAGCAGAAAAATCTGCTGCACTGACCGCGCAAGGTGCGAACCCGGTGCTCGTGTCGGTGTTTGATCGTGATGCACTGACCAAGGTTTTCGCTGGACACGATGCCGTAATCAACCTGACTTCTGCCATACCGCCAACCGCGCAATTCATGAATGCCAACGCTTGGGCCGCCAACGATCAGGTGCGAACCGAAGGCTCTGCTGCCATCGTCGATGCCGCGATTGCAGCCGGTGTGCCTCG
>JAYURE010000502.1:0-1593 GCA_043756345.1 Deinococcales bacterium
GTTGTTGCGGTCTCAGGTTCGTTCTCGACGGGCGGTGTTGATGCCGGGTGATGTTCGGTTTGCGGCATTTCCTATCCCACACCACTGAGATGCACCCCCGCCGCCGTGGGTGTACGAGGGAACAGCGGAAGCTGCTGTAAACTCTGACACCATAATGCGTATTCGCCCCATTCCCGGTCGTTACCCAAAGGTTCTGAACAACAGCCTGTACTTGGAGGAAAAAGATGGAATTAATGATTTGGCCTACACGAACCAAGATTTCTGGGCTTTTGCTGGCAGACAAAAAACCAAAGGTTTGATTTACCTCAAAGAGGTCTTCAAGAACCCCACCTCGCCCAACACGGTAAATGCTTCTCTGAAAACCATTGGTTACGCAGGACTTTCAGATGCGTACTGGCAATTTGCCAAAGACCAAGCCTACGAGTACAAAACCAATATTCGATCAATCGGAACACCTTGCGCTGTGGTCACGAACCCAAATCAGCAAACCATCACTTTACCTGCTTCAGCACTTTCTGTTGCGTTACAAGACTCCGACGGTAAGGACTTTAGTGGTAATCCGTTTGCTCCGCTCTCACCCGTAGCTGAACCACTCAGTTCCCAGATGTTCCCATTCGTGTTCAATGGGAACGCCATCAAGAAAGAATTCCGTGTCCGGGTCAAAGGCAAAACAGATGCAAACTTCAAGTACAAAGTCTACTTGCAAGGCGAAACAGGCTGTAGCGGCGTGTCTGACGGACCCCGCAACTTCTTACAACTCAACTCGAGTATGAAACTTTACGTGCTGATCTCCAACACGGACCTGGTGAAATCCACAACCTTCACCGTGATTCTCGAGGATGCCGCCAATCCAATCCGGGTCAGTGGCGCTCCGGGTCAAACCATTGAACGCAAGATTGTCCTGCCCAACCTGGGCAGCGTCAGCAGCAACCTGAAGTACACCGTTTACCCCATCGGTGTTCATGCCGATGCCAGCGACCCAAGCCAAGCATTGATCCCGCGCCGCGTGCGCAATCCCATCGCGGCAACCTCGAGCAACCGCCCAAGCAATTCCGTGTTTGAAAGCGTCCTCTACTCGAGCCGTACCGGGCAATTGAACCCGAGCGGTGTTTCCAGCCTCAGCATCAGCAGTGCCTCGAGCGGTTTACGGGCCGCAAATGTCCCCAATGTCACGCCAGGTCCAGGATCGCTCGAGATTCCAGTGCGTGTTGTTTGTTCTGCTACGGGCGGCGTAACCCATGAAGACATTGACGTGGTTTACGAAACCGGCCTGACCGATGACCGTGACACACCGGACTTTGAAGGCGATGATACCCGAGAACTCGAGGTTGTCACGGTTCCAGTTTGGGCAGATTGCGGCAATCCGCTGGTTGACGACACTCTAAAGGTGCGCAAAGCCAACGGTGAATTGCTGACTTGGGGATTTGTTCGACAATACCAGCAGGTGGTCAACGTCTCCGTATCGACTCAACATCAAGTTTACACGCTCCCAACAACCATTCCAAACATCTCGAACGTCATTCAAGCAAGCAGTGATTTCTTCATCAAAAACGATGGCACTGTTTGGGCCTATGGCGGAGCATCAGGCTACGA
>JAYURE010000503.1:0-12713 GCA_043756345.1 Deinococcales bacterium
CGCCGGGTTGAACTGCCAGAACCGGCATTGACGCCAGAGTTGCAACGTTGGCTCGAGACGACCGAACGCGAATTGCACTCGGCAAAACCGACCAGCAAATCTGGCAAGGTCCGTGAGTTGTTGTTCTTGTTAAAACCACCGACTGTGGCCCGCAATGTGACCACGATTGAATTGCACAACGGCCAGGCTAAACCCAACGGAACCTGGGGCGATCTGAAAACCTCGAGCATCCCGGATCATTTGGCGAACGTGCCACAGTACGCGCAGCAGGATATGGACGTGCTGCAACTCCTGATGGCGTGCAGCGTCAAAGATTTCGCACAGGTTGGGGCCAACATCCGCATCCTGAACGATTCCAAACTGACCCTCGAGATGCTGGCACGCCTACTCGCCACGAACCGCGTGTTTTTGGGATCGCTCGAGACGCCCGCCCTGGCATTGGGCGAACCTCGTCCCGCCAAGGCCGCCTGGGTGATCGATGAGACCGGCACGCAACGCGCCCGCCTCGAGTGCGTGCCCCCCGCACAACTGACCCTGCCGTTCACGCCCGCCTGGTACATCGACACGACCGACAACTTGATCGGCCCGTGCGAAACCAACCTCGAGCCTGCCGTGACCAAAAGTTTCCTGAGCGCCCCGCCGGTCAGTCCGGAATCCCTGCTGGCCTTCCGGCACGAATTCATGGGCCGATTCCCGGAACTGCCCGCACCGACGGCGCTCGAGTTGCACGAACACAGCTTGCCGTGCGTGCCGTGCCTGCGCCTGCATTCCGGCACGATGCCGAGCGCCTCATGGAATCGCCCGGACGAACCGCTCGAGACCGTCACGCTCGAGTTTGCGTATGGTGTGCGCCGCATCAACTCGAACTCTGCTGCCGTCAAAATCACCGAGTACCGCGACGGCGCGATTCAAGTCACGACCCGCGACACCAAAGCCGAACGTCGCTTTGAACACAAACTTCTCGATATGAACCTGACGCCACTCGACGGACTGATGCCCGCGCATCGTATTCCCGCGAACCGCAAGAACCACTGGAGCATCGGCAAACGCGGCGGCGGCAAACTCGGTGATCGGGAAGCCTGGCTCGAGTTCATCAACAATGGATTGCCGGACTTGCAGGCCAAAGGCTGGCAAGTCGAATACGAACCCGGATTTCGTTTCAATATCGCGCAAATCGAAGATTGGTACGGCGGTCTCGGCGAGGACGACGGCGGATGGTTCGGCCTCGAGTTGGGCGTGATCGTCGATGGCGGCAACGTCAGTTTGATTCCGATATTGATCGCACTGATCGAACAAAATCCAAGCCTGCTCTCGAGCGCCAACATCGGTATGCTTGCAGACGATCATGTTTTCTACCCGCAACTTCCTGATGGTCGATTGCTGGCACTGCCCGCCGCTCGAGTCCGTCCGATCCTACAAGTGCTGATCGAACTCTACGGAACAGACCGCCTGATTGACGGCAAATTGCGATTGCCGATCCTCGATGCCGCCAGATTATTGGAACTCGAGGAAGCCCTGAAACTCCGTTGGTTCGGTGGCGAAACCGTCCTCGAGCTAGGTCGCAAACTGCGAGACTTTTCCGGCATCACGATTCTTGAACCACCCATAGGACTCGAGGCGACGTTGCGTCCGTACCAACTCCAAGGCGTGTCCTGGCTGCAATTTTTGCGACAAATGGAATTGGGCGGCATCCTCGCCGACGACATGGGACTCGGCAAAACAATCACCACGCTCGCACACTTGCTCGAGGAAAAAAACGCCGGCCGTGCCGACCTACCCAGCCTGGTGATCGCCCCAACCAGCCTGATGACCAACTGGCGGCTCGAGACCGAGAAGTTTACGCCCAGCTTGAAAGTGCTTGTGCTGCACGGCACGGAACGCCATCAGGATTTCGCTCGGATTCCCGAGTACGATCTTGTCCTGACGACGTACCCGCTGGTCCTGCGCGACCTCGAGCAACTCGAGCAACACCAGTTTCACCTGCTGGTTTTGGACGAAGCGCAAAGCATCAAGAATGCGCGAAGCGGCGCGGCCCAAGCCGTCGGCAGCCTCAAGGCGCGACACCGTTTGTGCCTGACCGGAACGCCACTGGAAAATCACCTCGGCGAACTCTGGAGTTTGTTTCACTTCCTGATGCCCGGATTCTTGGGCGATGAAAAACGATTCCGCGAACAGTACCGCAATCCAATCGAAAAACATGGCGACAACCTGCGCCGCAACGCACTCACCAAGCGGGTCAAACCGTTCATGCTGCGGCGCGAAAAAACACTGGTTGCCAAAGAACTGCCGCCCAAAACCGAGATCATCGAACGGGTCGAACTCGAGGGTTCACAACGCGACCTGTACGAAACCTTGCGCACCAGCATGTCGGATCGGGTACGCGAAGAAATCGAACGCAGCGGCCTCGCCCGCAGTCAAATTTTTATTCTCGATGCGCTTCTGAAACTGCGTCAAACCTGCCTCGATCCAAGATTGCTCAAACTCGAGGCGGCCAAAAAAGTCAAGCATTCTGCCAAGCTCGAATGGTTCCGTGAAAGCGTGCCACGAATGCTCGAGGAGGGCCGCAAGCTGCTCGTCTTCAGCGCCTTCGCATCAATGCTCGAACTGCTCGAGCCGGAACTTTCCAGCCGTGACATTGCGTACTCTAAACTGACCGGTGACACCAAAAACCGTCCCGAACAAATCGATGCGTTTCAATCCGGCAAAACCAGCGTCTTCCTGATCTCCCTCAAAGCGGGCGGAGTCGGCCTGAACCTGACCGCCGCCGACACGGTGATTCACCTCGACCCATGGTGGAATCCCGCCGCCGAAGACCAAGCCTCAAGCCGCGCACACCGCATAGGACAAACCAAAGCCGTCTTCGTTTACAAACTGATCGCGGCGGGCAGCCTCGAGGAACGCATTCTGCAACTGCAATCACGCAAAGCGGAATTGGCCAAAGGGATTCTGGAAGGCAGCCTGACCTCGAGCACGGCGTTGACGCAAAACGATTTGGATCAGTTGCTCGCGCCGCTGGGGTAAAAGCAAGTGAAAAGAGAAAAGTGGAAAGATTAAAGTAACGGCTGAAGGACTCAAGCTCGAGCCTGAATTCTTCCCCGCAGAACACACTCTTGCCAGAACCTCGAGCGTAGACTTTTGGGCATCCAAGCTGTGAAAGGAAATCCATGCGCCGAATCTTGTTCATCTGCCTGAGTGTTCTCGGTTTCGCCTTCGCCTCCGCTGGCTTGAGTCAATCGGGCGCAACCCAATTATCGGAAGCGCAAATCCTCGAGCGTGGCCGATTGTTGACCTACTTTTTTTACGCGGTCAATATCGAACCGGTGTTCAATCAGTTCATCCCAGAATTGCAGGCCGGTGTCGGTGGCATCGAGGCGTTCCGGTCGTACCGACAGGGCGGTGTCGAACAGTTCGGTGATGAGTTGAAGTTGATCAAGGAAGAAGTGATTTCGCAGAACGGCGTGATCGGTTACGTTCGCACAACCACGTTTGTCAAACGTCCGAAGGTGGTTTGGAGCGTGATTTTCGTCTTCGAGCCGATCACGGGTGAGGTCGTGAATTTTGGGATTGAATTCGCGGGCAACCTGCCTTAAAAACGAGAGGAAAGATTAAAGAGGAAAGTAAGGGCTCGAGGCTTTTACTTTTCTCTTTTCTCTTCTGTGACTTTCCTCTGCTCTTGACTGGCGAGGATTTTGGCCCGTTCGAGGATTGCGTCAAACATTTTGGTAGTCAATCGGCCCGTTTGCGTGTTCTGTCTCGAGACGTGATACGAGTCCAAGAGCACGCGACCATCGGGAAGTTGATGCTCGAGGTCATGACCAAACTCGAATGCGGATTTGCGCAGCCCACAAACCTCGAGCCATGCCTCGTGTCCAATCCGGCCTATCCCGAGGATCACGCGCAGGTTGGGTAAAAATTTCAATTCCGCCTCGAGCCAGGGTCGGCAGGTTCGCAATTCTTCTGGTGTGGGTTTGTTGTCCGGTGGTGCGCACCGTCCCGCTGCCGTGATGAACAGGTTGTGCAAAGTCAGGCCATCGTCTACGGACACCGCTTTGGCTTGCGACGCTAATCCGGCACGATGCAAAGCCGGGAACAAGAAATCACCGCTCGAGTCACCCGTGAACATCCGGCCCGTGCGGTTGCTGCCATGCGCCCCCGGTGCGAGGCCCAAGAGCAAGATTTTGGCGCTCGAGTCGCCAAATCCTGGCACGGGTTTCGCCCAGTACGTTTGATCGCGGTATGCGGCGCGTTTGACCCGTCCGACCTCCTCGCGCCAAGCGACCAGCCGTGGGCAGCGGGTGCAAGTTTCAAGTTGAGAATGCAATTGCTCGAGCGATGCCGAGTTCATGTTCGGGTTCATGCGGCATTCTCGCATCAAAGTTGATCACTTGTTTTGGCTTCATGAAGACTCAAACTCGAGGATTTCTCGCAAAAAGTCTGGTTTTGTCTGTGAGCAAGCTCGCATTTTGAAGGCATCAATTAACGCCGAGCCTCATATCGGTGCTACGATACTTTCGCAAGCAATACCTTTGGTTCAAAAGGGAGGTCTTTATGAACTTGTTAGACATGGTTAAAGGACAAATGACGGATTCGGTCATGCAGCAACTCGGCAGCGCCAGCGGTTTGGGTGCCGGTGACGTTTCCAAAGCGATGGGCGCAATCATTCCGACACAACTCAGCGCCTTGATTCAACACGGTTCAAAACCCGAAGGTGCACAAAACTTGATCGGCATGGCCACCAGCATGGCAGGCATGGGCGATTTCGCAGGCATGCTCGGACAGGCGGGCGGCGCAGCCAACATCGCCAAGATGGGCGGAGACTTGCTGCCATCGTTGTTCGGCAATCAACTCGGCGGGGTCGTTTCGGGCTTGGCCTCGGCAACCGGATTGGGTTCTGGCCCATTGAACGCCCTGATGGGCATGGCTGGCCCATTGATCATGGGTCAACTCGGCAAGGCCGTCACTGGCGGAGGCTTGAACGCCGCAGGTTTGGCAAGCATGCTCGGCGGCATGGCCCCACAAGTCACGGGAATGCTGCCAGCAGGCTTGGGTAACATTCTGGGCAGCTTGGGTGGATTGGGCGCAATTGCTGGTGCCGCTGGAAACATCGGAAACATCGCCGGAGCCGCTACCGGAGCACTCGGCAACCTGACCGGTGCAGCCTCAGGACACCTCGGTGATGCTGCCAAAGCCGCCGGAGCTATCGGTGCAGTCGGAGCGGGCTTGGCCGGAGCAGCAACCTCAGGTTTGGGCGGAGCCGTCAGCGGTGCAGCCTCGAGCTTGGGTGGTATGGCAGCACCAGCGGCAGCTTCAGGTGGCATGGGTTGGCTCGTTCCAGCAATTCTTGGTGTGCTGGCCGTGGGTGGCTTGGGATGGTTCTTCACACGCCCAGCCGCACCAGCACCAGTTGTTGAAGCGCCAGCGGTTGAAGCACCAGCGACCGACACCATGGCCGCCGGAACCGAAGGTGCAATGGCTTCCTGTACCAAGACTTACGCATTGGGTGTCAAAGATGGCGACACCGTGACCAACAACTTCCCATTCGGTGGCGAAGGCGAAGGCAAAGGCTACGCCGTCACCGTCACCCGTTTGGACGTGCAACCTCGCGTGATCGGCACCAAGATGTTGCCGCTCGATGCCGAATGCAAATTCGGGTACGATTCGATTCCAGGCAAGGGTAAGGTCAAGTACGACGTTCGTCCAATGGATGCAGCCTCAGACTCGACACCGATTCAAACGTTGACCGTGACTGTTAACTAAACCTCGAGCTTTCAAGTTTGGACCGGGAGATTCTTCCCGGTCCTTTTCTTTGGCCCAATACAGACCTGCGGTATGCTCGAGCAGATGTCAGACCACGCAAACAATCCTGAATCGAACCCAGAACCGAAACGCCGCATCAGCCCGAATTTTATTACGGACGTGATTGACCGTGACCTCGAGCAGCAACGTTACGGACAGGTTGTGACGCGATTTCCACCGAACCCGAACGGTTTCGCGCATTTGGGCCATGCGTTTGCGAGCTTACTGAATTTTGGGATCTCACAAGATTACGGCGGGCGTTTCGTACTGCGCATGGATGACACGAATCCAAAAACCGATCAACCCGAGTACGTGACCGCCATTGCTGAAAGCCTTGCGTGGCTTGGATTGGATTGGGGCAAAGAGATTTCTTACGCCTCGAGCTACTTTCCTGAATTGCACGCCAGCGCGATTCGCCTGATCGAACGCGGCCTCGCCTACGTGGACAGTGTGAGCCCTGAGGAGATGTCACGCTTGCGCGGCACGGCCAGCATTCCCGGCAAGCCAAGCCAGTTTCGTGATCGAAGCGTAACCGAAAACCTCAGTATGTTCGCCCGGATGAAAGCCGGAGAATTTCCCGATGGAACGCACGTGCTTCGTGCCAAGATCGACCTCGAGAATCCGAATTTCAAACTGCGCGATCCGGTGCTGTACCGGATCGTTCACGTCACGCATTACCGCACCGGAAACGACTGGTGCATTTATCCGAGTTACGATTTCGCGCAAGCCATCACCGACGCGCTCGATGGTGTGACGCACAGTTTGTGCTCGCTCGAGTTTATCGACAACAATGCGGTGTACAAATGGTTGATGCAGCATTGCTGGACCGAAGAAGGCCGAGTCGTGAATGGCTCGAGTGAACCACCGGTTCAGTACGAGTTCGGACGGCGCAGCCTCGAGTACACGGTGGTTTCCAAACGCAAATTACGCAAATTGGTCGAAGGCAATTTTGTGCACGGTTGGGACGATCCGCGAATGCCAACGATTGCCGCACAGCGTCGTCGCGGCGTGAAACCCGAAGCAATCCGCACGTTCGCTGCCGGTGTTGGCGTGAACCGCACGAACCGCACCGTCGATTTGGCATTGCTCGAGAATGCGATTCGGGATGATTTGAACCACCGTGCGCCTCGGGTCATGGCGGTGCTTAAACCGCTCAAAGTCGTGATCGAAAACCTCGAGAATCCGCAGGCGCTCGAGGTTCCCTACTGGCCCCACGATGTCGTGCGCGAATCATCGGATGGGCTCGTTGCGTTGCCATCGGGCGAACGTGTCGTGCCGGAAAAAGCCACTCGAGCCGTGGAATTGACTACGGAGATTCTGATCGAGCAAGATGATTTTGCCGCGAATCCGCAACCGGGATTTAAACGTTTGACTGTCGGTAGCAAAGTGCGTTTGCGTGGCGCAGGCGTAATCCAATGCGAATCATTCACCGTCAATGACGCTGGAGAAATCCTCGAGTTGCGTTGCAAACTCTTGCCTGAAACCGGGAAAGCAAATGCCGTGATTCATTGGCTGAACTCGAGCGCCGTGCCAGCAGAATTTCGTTTGTACGACCGTCTTTTTAAAGTTGCGCATCCCGAAGCTGAAGCCAAGGAACTCGAGGAGGATGATGCGGAAGATGGCGAACCGGTTGCCGATTTCTTATCGTTCCTGAATCCGAACAGCCTCGAGACCACGCACGGATTTGTCGAGGCGAGCATCACCTCCGATCCGCTCGAGACGCGCTACCAGTTTGAACGCTTGGGTTATTTTTGGCGCGATCCAATTGACTCGAGGAGCGAGAAATTGGTCTTCAATCGGATCATCACTCTTCGGGATTCTTGGGCGGAAAAGGCGGAAGCAACCGAGACTCGCAAAACGAAATCTGACAAGCCACAGGTGCAACGCGAACTCGAGTTGAGCAGCGAAGAAAAAACCATTCTCGAGCGATTCAAGTCCAAAGGCATTTCCGAAAACGAAGCGAGCGTGCTGGCCCGAGAACCAAAACTGGCCGCATACCTCGAGGCTGCGGCGCAACATACTCCGATCACGGCACTCTCGAGTTGGGTGATCAATGATCTCGGCGGCTTGCTGCGCGAAGGTGAAATCAAAGTCACTCCGGCAGGACTTGCAAGCCTGGTGCAATTGATCACGGACGGTTCGATCACTCGCCGCATCGCCCAAGATGTGCTGACCGAATCGCTCGAGACGGGCGTGGACCCGAGCGAACTCGTGGCGCAAAAAGGCTTGAAGGTTGTGAGCGACACTGGCGAACTCGAGGCGATTCTCGAGGGTTTGATGACGCAATATGCCGATAAGGTTGTGGTGTACCGTGCAGGCAGAACCGGCATGGCAGGTTTCTTCGTTGGGCAAGTCATGCAGGCCACAAAAGGCGCGGGTAATCCGCAAGTTGTGCAAGAATTGGTGGTACGAAAACTCGCCGGTTGAAGTTTGGTTGCGAACTCCCCTTGACGTGATCTTGATGAACTTTTGCGAGGCTTGAAGCAATGACTCGAGCACTGCGTTTGCTGGCAATCCTGACCTGTCTGTTCGGCGTGGCGTTGGCTGCGACACCGTTGCTGCCGTTCTTGCGTGGCGAGACGCGGCCCGCCAATTTTCAGTCTCGTAATCCGGGCATCATTCAGGCTCGAGCTTCAGGATGGATTGCGGGTTCCAAAATCCCGCCAGTTTTGTCGTACATTCCCACGTATCAGCGTGATGTCAAACCGATCCTCGAGCGGCATTGCACCAGTTGTCACACCGATGGCGGGATTGGTCCGTTCAGGCTCGATGATGCCAAAGCCGTGCTCGAGCATGCGGATGTGATGCGACATTCAGTGATCGATAAACGCATGCCGCCGTGGTTGGCGGGTGGCGAAAGTCCAAAATTTGTGGGTGAACGCAAACTCTCCGACGATGAAATTGCGATCATTGCCAATTGGTCTTGGGCGGGTGCTCCCGAAGGTGTGGCCGAATCGCAAACCTCGAGCCCGAAAGTGATCTCGAGTTTCAAAGCGGACCTGACGCTCGAGACCGGATTTGATTTCGTGCCGGATGCGAAACTTTCTGACGAGTACCGATGTTTCATGCTCGATCCAAAATTGACCGGCGACCGGTTCCTGAGCGGTTACGACATTTTGCCTGGGGATCGGCGCGTGGTGCATCACGTGTTGATGTACGAACTGACACCGGCAGCGATTGCTGAGGCGCTCGCACTTGAAAAACAGAGTCTCGAGGCGCAATCCGATAAACGTGGCGGTTACACCTGCTTCGGCGGGCCGCGACTCTCGAGCCAACTTGAGCTTGTCGGCGCGTGGGCTCCGGGCAGCAGCGCGACGGTTTTTCCGGCTGGCACGGGTGCGCGGTTGCGGGCAGGCTCGAGGATTTTGATGCAAGTGCATTACAACCTGTCTTTGGGAGCAAAGGCGGATCGCACACGGATTGCCTTGGCGTTCTCGAGCGACACGAACCTGAAACCATTGCGCAATTTCGCACCAAGCGCCCCGGTCGAATTGGCCTGCAAAGGACCGTACACGCAGGATCGTTCGAGTGCTTGCCATCGGGATTCGGCTTACGCTCGGGTGTTGGCATTGAACAATTCAGGACCGAACCGACGCCGCCAGAACGGTGGATTGCTCGCGCAGTGCAAACGCCGCCTCGAGGAATTCACGGCGGGCAATTTAACGGGTCGCAGCAAAACCAGTTGCGAGTACAGCGTGCCAGCCGACCTCGAGATTCGTGGCGTGGCCGGACACATGCACTACCTCGGGCAGAACATCAAGCTCGAGGTCAACCCGCGAGATGCGGCGCGACGACAAGTGCTGCTGGAGATTCCACGATGGGATTTCCACTGGCAGGGTTTCTACTGGCTCGAGCAACCATTGCAGGTTCGCATGGGCGATACCTTCAGGATCAGTTGCGAATTTGACAACAGCCCGGAGAATCAACCGTGGTTGGACGGCAAGCAACGCACCCCGCGTTACACCGTTTGGGGCGAAGGCACCGAGGAAGAAATGTGCCTCTCTTACGTGCAGACGACCTTACGTTGAGGTTGAAGACGTTGAAATTCGATACGCCTCGAGTGCGCGTTCCTCCGCCGGGATTCTGACGCCGAGCAGCATGACCGCGTTCAGCACCGTCCAAACAATCGCCGTGATCCACGCGCCAAAGATCAGCGGGCCGGTCAGCAACTCGAGTGCGACGACCACGTAATTTGGATGCGGAATGAACTTGTACGGGCCGCGCCGCACGAGTTTCGCTCCGGGCACGATCAGGATGCGGGTGTTCCAGTACGGTCCCAAGCTCGAGATGGCCCAATACCGTCCGAATTGCGCGAGCACAAACACGCTCAGCCAGACAAACCAGAGTGCGCCAAGTTGTGATCCTCGAGCCAGGCTTTCAAAGAACATGGCAAGAATCCAAGCCGTGTGCATCGCCACCATCCATGGGTAATGTTCGGGTGCGTGTTCAATTGCGCCCTGGGATCGCGCCCAGGCTTCGTTGCGTTTGGCGACACGCAACTCGAGCAGGCGTTGAACGATCACAAGAACGATAAAAACGTAAAGCATGCCTCGAGTGTACGACGTGAATCGCAACTCGAGGCGTGACGGTGATGCTATTTCTGTGATGCTATTTCTGTGATGCTGTTTAACGACCGAGCCCAGACATCACGATCAACGGTGTGACAACCAGGATGGTCAGCACGAAAAAGATGGCCAGGTAGCCGATGATTGCGCCACCCAAGGTCGTCCAGATTTTGCTCGAGTCAGAAAAATTCATGCTGCTTTGAATCGCCAGGTACGCGAAGTAAACGCTGGCTGCAAGTTGTACCAGAGAAATGATTGGGGCGAGTACGCCGAGCAGCAGCGTGGCAATTGCGCCGACCACCGCGAGTGGAGCCCAGAAGAGTGCGAAACTGTACGCGACCTCATCGAGTGTGCCGGTGCCGCCCTGTTGTTTGGCGATGAAATGCACCAGGTAGGTGAAGGCGAAGAACCCGACCAATGCCATGATCACGGCGGCGATCATGCCGCCCGCGCCCAAGCCAAAGCTCAGCAAGCCAACGATGGCACTCGAGGCGGCGATCAGTAGGGCCGCGTCTCGCAGGGTGCCGCGTTTTTCGTACAACTCGAAGGTGCTGACGCTGGGTTTAGCGATGACACTAACGCTCTGGTTGACCATCTCGGCGAACGTGACGGACATAAGAACCTCCTGGATGCGAGGGCTCGAGTTGAGGATCGGACGCCTCGAGTCTATCAGCTTGAGTTTAATTTTGGATCAAGGTTTGAAAATTGGGATCATGTGTGCTCACGTTCGTACAAGGGCATCAAATTCCAAGCCTGAATGATCGGCGCAGCCTCGAGCGGACGGCTGGCATTCAGGGCCAGTTTGAGCGTGCTGGCGGGCAGCCGCCGCAACCCTTCCAGGTCATTCTTGCGGGCCAAGGCCAGCGCGTTTTCGTGCGACAATCCACGCCGCAAGAGCACCCGTTCTCGCGTCAGCAACTCGAGGTTTTCGTCTTCAGAGAACATGCGTTTCGCCGCCCGAGCCGCATTCGCCAATTCTGCCGAACCACCCAGAATCAGATGCTCGAGCGATTCCAGAATTTGCGTTTGCGGAATCTCGACATGATCCACAGCAAATGCAAACACAGATTCCGCCGCTCGAGGCAACGCCAGATCACCGGTTGGTTCCCGCTCGAGTTCGGTTTCCAAGAGCGTGTGGATTTCGTCAAGAACGGGCAGCATCTCGAGGATTTTACTGGTTTAAGTCCTGAACAGCACCTGCTCGGCGCTGAAGCCCGGTCCGACAGCGGTCAGCAAGCCGGGTTCATCGCGTGGCAATTCAGAATACCTTCGCATGAATCGCTCGAGCACAAACAGGACCGTGGCGCTGCTCATGTTGCCATGTTCGGCCAGCACAGCCCGTGCATCCTCGAGCGCACTGGCGGGCAACCTGAGCGCGGTGGTGAACGCCTCCATGACCTTCTCGCCACCGGGATGGGTCACGAAATGCTGCAATTGCTCGAGGCACAGGCCGTGCTTGGCGCAAGCCATTTCGATATCGGCCCGAATGTTTTTTTCGACAATGTTCGGCACGCTTTTGGAAATGTTGACCTTCAGACCGGTGTTGGTCACGTCCCAACCCATGATGTCCTCGGTGTCATCCCAGAGCGTGCTCGAGCCGCCAACGATGCGTGGTCCAGTGCCTTCTGGGGCGAGCACGACGGCTGCGGCTCCATCGGCGAACAGGCTGGTGGCGATCAGGTTCGGTCTCGAGATGTCGTTTACCTGGAAGGTCAGGCTGCACAGTTCGACCGCGACCAGCAAGGCGGGTTTGCCACTGGCCCGCACGAATTCGCTGGCGCGGTTCAGTCCGCCCGCGCCACCTGCGCAACCCAAACCCCAGATTGGCAAGCGAACCGTGTGCCTCGAGAGGTTCAGGCGTTTGATCAACCAACTGTCCAGACTCGGTGTGGCGAGGCCGCTGGTGGACACAAAGAAAATCCCGCCGATCTCGCTCGCGCCCAAACCGGAACGCTCGAGCGCGATTTTCGCGGCCCGTTCAGACAGGTCAAGCGCCACCCGCAAGTAAATCTCGTTGCGTTCCTGCCAGGTGTGGTTCGTTTGAAACCACTCGAGCGGCGCACTGACGTACCGCGATTGAATGTGCCCATTGTCGAACACGGCCAGCAACCGCTCCACGTCGCGCAAACCAGCATCGAACAAGGATTTGACCAGAGTGCGCACGTCCGCTTGGGTCAAGTGATGCTCGGGCACAGCGGTTCCAACCGACAAGATTCTAGGCTCGAGGTTGCTTGAACTCATCGCACCCCGTCCGCTGGATGCTCAGATGGATCGGTCTCTGGCGTCTCGCACGATTCCCGAAAGACGTATTGCGAGAGTTTCTTGCGGTGGCGGCTGGACCAATCGATGCTC
>JAYURE010000504.1:0-4273 GCA_043756345.1 Deinococcales bacterium
CAAGCTCGAACCACCCCCCTACTTCGCAGGGGAGGTACAAAAGCCAGAAGCTCGAATTCTGTTTCTGGGACGACAAAAACGATTAAGTCGGAATAGATGGAAGCATGCTTCGCCCCTACGAAAAACCTTGAAATCAGGAATGGCTCAAGAGTTTGAATTTCCTTTTCGCTTTCACCTTTGACCTTTCACCTGGGTTTCCCCGGGACGCAATTCTGGGCAAAACCTGTCAAACTGAGTTATGTTCGATTACTTTAAAGTGCTGGCTGGCCTCAAACCCGAAGAACGCGACATTCACACGATGGTCCGCGAATTCGTCGATGCCGAAATCATCCCCAACGTGCAAGCCTGGTGGGACGAAGGCACGCTGCCTCGAGCCTTGACCACGAAAATGGGCGAGCTTGGCATTCTCGGACCAACACTGCCAGAACAATACGGCGGATCGGACACCTCGAGCACCGCGTATGGATTGATCTGTTACGAACTCGAACGTGGCGACAGCGGCATTCGCAGCACCGCCAGCGTGCAAGGCAGCCTGGTGATGTACCCGATCTTCGCGTACGGCTCTGAGGAACAAAAAACCAAATACCTGCCAGAACTCGCCTCGGGTAAGATTGTCGGCTGCTTCGGACTGTCCGAAGCGGACGGCGGCAGCGATCCAGGCGCGATGCGCACTCGAGCAGATCGGGACGGCGACCATTACGTTTTAAACGGCGCGAAAATGTGGATCACAAACAGCCCCATCGCCGACATCGCTGTGGTTTGGGCGAAAACATACGAATCTCGAGACGATGCTGGAACGATCCGTGGCTTTATCGTGCCGACCGAAACCAAAGGTTTTTCCGCACCAAAAATCAAGCACAAGATGAGCCTTCGCGCCAGCATCACCGGGGAGATCGTGCTTGAGGATGTTCGCATTCCAGCCGCGAACCTGTTGCCGAAATCGGGCGGCCTGAAATCACCACTGGGCTGCCTGACCCAAGCGCGTTACGGCATCGCCTGGGGCGCAATCGGCGCTCTCGAGAGTGTACTGACGACCAGCATCGATTACACGACCACTCGCATGACGTTTGGGAAACCCATCGCGGGCCGTCAACTCGTGCAACACAAACTCGTGACGATGGCAACACAACACTCGCTTGGCTTGATGATGGCGCACAACCTTGGGCAGCACAAAGATGCGGGCACCATGAATTACGCGCAAGTCTCGATGGCCAAACGCAACAACGTTCGCGTCGCGCTCGAGGGCGCACGGCTCGCACGCGAAATGCACGGCGGGAACGGGATCACGACCGAATACCCGATCATTCGTCACATGCTCAACCTCGAAACGGTGGACACCTATGAGGGCACGCATGACATTCACACGCTGATTGTCGGACGTGACCTGACCGGACTGAACGCACTCGAGTAACACGCCCGAATCAACACGGCAAAGCTGAAATTCATAGAACTGGCATAGCCTGAACCCCGTGACCTCGGGCCGCAACACTCGAGTTCCAGGGGGTTAGGCATGAATCGAACAGCATTGAACCTTGCAATCTCAATCCTCGCGGTCGGCAGCGTCAGTGTCCTGGCGCAATCACAACCGGCACGTTGGCAAAAACTACTGACCAACATGATGCTCAGCAACGTCGATGCAGCAAGCATCAAAGGCGGCAGCACCAGCGGACAAGCCGGTGAAACCCAAGCTGGAGCCGGAATGGATTTGGGCGACCTGACCAAACTCGCAGACATGGCCGCCAGCAGCACCATGCAATTGCACCTGTGCGGTGACAAATCATTCGTGCTGACCAGCAAAGACTCGGCCAGCCTGCCCGGAATGACCGATGTCTCGAGCGCCTCCAAAATCACTGGATCATGGGCGATCACGGCGGCGACGCAAGTCGATGCGAAAGTCAAACTGACACCGCGCAAAGCCAGCGACGCGAAACTCCTGAAATCGATGCAATTGCAAAACTTTCAGGTGGCCTTCACCGGCGAACGAACCTTCGTCAACGAAACACGCTGGTACAGGATACGTTCAAGCGTCTGCAAGAAGTAAGCTGATTCAAGCAGCAATGAGAAAACCGAAAGCCTCGCCCTCACAACCTCAAATGCCACAGGTTCGAGCAACACAGGCTCGAGCCAAAAAATCCCTAGTTCCAAAAATTTGGTGCGATTTCAACGCCTGTGGTCTGAGTGGCGATGAAGACGATTTTTGTTTCTACTCGTTTGACCGGCACGTGTTTTACGAACTGCCACCCGAACCCGGCCTGCGCGTGTTCATCTGGGATTACAGCGACGAAGAAGAAATCATTGCGTTCGAGGCGGTCCTCGAGCCATTCCCGGATCACGTCACCGGTTGGCGGGCCAGACCGGACGAGAACAAGTTTTACCGTGGCCCGGTGCTCGAGGGTTGCATGATGGGCCAACCACCAAAAACAGAATCGCGTTAAAGTTGGTTCATGCCAAAACAAAAGAAGCCAGCGCAAGAGGCCCGCAAACTCGAGCGGGAAATTATGGTAACAGTCAAACTCGAGTACCTGCTTTATCTGCCCAAAGGGTACGCCAAAGGATCAAACGCGGCGAAGAAAAAATGGCCGTTGATGGTGTTTTTGCACGGCTCGGGCGAACGTGGCAGCAACCTCGAGATGGTCAAATCGCACGGACCACCCAAATTGATTGAAGCGGGACAGGAACTCCCATTCATCGTTGTCAGTCCGCAATGTCCAGCCGATGGATGGTGGACCACAGATGCGATCTCAACGCTTTTGGATGACCTCGAGCAAAACTTGCAGGTGGACACAACACGGGTTTACTTGACCGGCCTATCGATGGGTGGATTTGGCACTTGGGCGATGGCCGGAGAATTCCCAAACCGTTTCGCCGCGATTGCCCCGATCTGTGGCGGTGGCCTCGAGTTGTGGATGCGCAACATCACGCACCTGCCGGTCTGGGCGTTTCATGGTGCCAAAGACGATGTGGTGCCACTCGAGCAGACGACACGATTGGTCAATGAACTCAAACGATTGGGCAGCAAAAAAGTGAAACTCACGGCTTACAAAAACGCCGATCATGACTCCTGGACTCGAGCGTATGCGAATCCGAAACTGTACGAATGGATGCTGGCGCAGGTCAAAACCTGAAAAACGGCTCAATCTGAGCAGTACCATTTGCGTCCGCAGGTTTGCGGAACACACCCTGTTCATCGACTGACTCGAGTTCTAAACTTGGGCCATGAGTAAGAGCCCGCAGCAAGCTGTTCGCTCAACACAAACCTCACGGCGGGTCATCTTCCTGCTGTTGCCACAGGTCAACCTGCTTGACCTTGGCGGACCAGTACAAGTGTTTGACGTTGCCAATCATTTCGGCGCGAGTTACGAAATCCTCTTTTGTGCCAGCACGCCAAGCATCACCACCGCGCAAGGTTTGACGCTCGGCGCACTCGAGCCACTCCCAGAACCTCGGGCCGACGACCTGGTGATCATTCCCGGCCCAAGGCTCGAGCCACCCGTGCCCGGTCAATCCTGGATTTCACCTGCTGCACTCGCCTGGTTGCGCGAGGCGCACACTGCGGGCGCTCATCTCGCCTCGGTCTGCACCGGGGCGGCGGCGCTCGGTGAGGCAGACTTGCTCGATGGGCGACGCTGCACCACGCATTGGGAAATGATCGAGGCGATGCGCCAGCGTTACCCGAAGGCATTGGTCCAAGACGCCGTGATTTACACGCACGATGATCGGATCACGACCAGCGCTGGCATCGCCTCTGGGATCGACATGGCCTTGTGGCTGCTCGAGCGCGAACACGGCCCGTTGTTCACCGCCAAAGTCGCACGATACCTGGTGGTCTACCTGAGGCGTGATGGCGTGCAGGCGCAAACCAGCGTTTACCTCGAGTACCGCACGCATTTGCATTCCGGCGTGCATCGCGTGCAGGATCGGCTCAGTCAAAACGTCTCGAGCAAAACCAAACTCGAATCGCTGGCCGCAATCGCCAACATGAGCCCTCGCGGGTTGACCAAAGCCTTTAAGCAACACACGGGATTGACACCGCTCGAGTATCAGCAAAAGTTGCGTTTGGAACTCGCGGCGCAACTGATGAACAACCCGCGCTTGAGCATCGATGCGATAGCCGAACGTTGCGGCTTCGAGGATTCCCGGCACTTCCGTCGCCTGTGGCAGTCACACCACGGCGCATCACCCTCAAGCACCCGCCAAACCGTGAACCACGCCTGAATTCAACAACCCATTCGTCCGTCTCGAGCCGTTGCTTTGAAAGGAGCAATCGAATGAA
>JAYURE010000505.1:0-1581 GCA_043756345.1 Deinococcales bacterium
ACTTCAACCTCACCAGTGGCGTACTGGCTCGAGCGATTTGCGGCATCACGCAATTGCACAATGCCTTCAACCTCGAGCACGAATTCGCTGCGGCAGGCATCGGCGATGTCGAAGGTCAGGTTGGCAGAATCCACTGTGACCTGCACGATTCCAGAGCGATCTCTCAAGACGATAAATCGCGTGTCAGGAAATTCTCGAACCCTCGAGACCCAACCTTGAAGTGTGACCGTTTGACCGGCATGATCGGCGCGAAGTTCGCCGCAAGTGTGTGTGCGTTTCATTGTGACCTCAACCATTCTGATTTGGACGATTCTGATTTGAACCACTCTGAGAGTGCTGATCTGGCGACCGATTCTTGCGAGCGTGACTCGAGGTGACGCACGCTGAACACACCCGATTCGTGTTCGTTGCCACCAATGACGATGGCATACTTCGCGCCAAGTTTTTCCGCATCGGCCAAGGCCTTGCCCATTCCCTTAACTTTATACGCCGCCTGAGCCTTCCCAACCGCACGAATATCTCGAGCAACACCGTGCGCAAATAAGATCAAATTCTCCTCGAGCGGAATCACGTAAGCCAGCAGACCTTCAGGTTTTGGAATCTCAATTTTTTCAGCCTCAAGCGCGAGCAAGACCCGTTCGCAACCCATGCCGAAGCCGATGCCTGGCGTGTGCGCTCCACCAAGAATCTCGGCCAGCCCGTCATAACGACCACCGGCCAGAATCGTTGAACAACCCGCCATGCTCGGATCGTTGTGAATGAATTCGTAGGCCGTGCGACGGTAGTAATCCAAGCCGCGCACGATGCTCGAGTCCACCACGAACGGCACGCCCCAAGCCTTCAGGTGTTCTTGAACACCAGCAAAATGCTCACGTGCTGCCACACCCAAAAACTCGAGCATTGGTTTGACCTGCAACTCGCGCAAGATTTCCTGATCCACCGGGGCTTTCGAGTCTAAAATTCGCATTGGATTCAACTCGAGCCGTTCCTGCGAATCCTTGGAAAGCCTGTCCACAACAGGGGAGAGCGTTTGACGCAAGTACGCATTGAACTCCTGCCGGTCCTCGGGATCACCAACCGAACCCAAATGAATCACGTAATCCTTGATGCCGAGCGATTCAAAAATTTGATAACCCGCATCAATCGTTTCCGCATCCGTGATCGGGTCGCTCAGACCAATGATTTCAAACCCGACCTGATGGAACTGTCGCTCACGGCCACGCTGCGGTTTTTCACCGCGAAACATCGGTTCAAACGTCCAAAATTTTATCGGAGTCGGTCTCGAGCCCATGCCATGCTCGAGGTACGCACGAATCATTGGCGCGGTCGCCTCAGGGCGCAAAACCAGATTCCGCCCACCCCGGTCCGTGAACGAATACATCTCCTTGCGCACGATGTCTGAACTCTCACCGACAGGCTTTGAAATCACACCGACATCCTCAAAAACCGGTGTGTGAATCTCCCCCGCGCCAAAACGCTCGAGCACTGTCCGTGCATGCTCGAGCACAAAATTCCATTTGGGTGCATCCTCAGGCAAACGGTCGAACGTTCCCTTTATCGTCTGGTATTTCATCAAGGCAT
>JAYURE010000506.1:0-1580 GCA_043756345.1 Deinococcales bacterium
GGATCGGCAAATTGTCGGCGCACGGTCAGCGCGACTCGAGCGCCATCATCCAAGTCCCATTCGCCGAGCGCCAGCAGGTACTCGCACAGCACGCCCGCCGTGTAGACATCATCCATGCCGATGTGTCCGTCCGATCCGGCGCACAAAATCGCAACCTCTTCGCTCGCAAGTTCTCGAGCCTTCCGTGCGGCGGCGTGCGCGTTTTGCAAACTGGCCAGCAAGACGTGCTTTCCAGATTCGCAGGCGACGGCGGCGGCCCGAGTTCCATTGGTGGTGCTCATGACCACCGTTTGGAAATCGAAACGCGATTCGCTAATCTCGAGCGGACTGTTGCCATGGTCAAAATCTGCGGGTGCCAGGCCGCCGCGTTCTCCGGCCAGTTGCACGTTCTCGCCACGCAAGGCGCGTGCCTGCTCGAGTTCGCTGACCAACAACAGTGACACCGCGCCACGCTCGAGAAAAGTCAGTGCGGTTGTGGTGGCGCGGATCACATCGACGACCAGCACCGTGTCCGCGTAGGGATTGGTGCGGGCGGTTTCGGGCAGCAGATCAACCCGCAAGCGCATGGACACCTTCAGTTTGGTTGGCGAGTCTTCCCGTTTGCGCGAGCGTTCGCAACTGCGCGATGTTCGTTTCAATGCCATTCGCGTTGAATACCGCACTGCCTGCAATCAGCACGTCGGCCCCGGCTCGAGCACACGCAGCAATCGTTTCCGCATTGACACCGCCATCAATTTCGATCAGGCAATTTGGGTTCAGGCGATCCCGCATCTCACGCACCCGAGAAAGGCGCTCGAGCGTGTTGGGAATAAATTTTTGTCCGCCGAATCCGGGATTGACACCCATCACCAAAGCCGTATCCAAATCGGGCAGCAGCATCTCGTAATGCTCGAGCGGCGTGGCTGGATTGCAGACCAGTCCGGCTTGCTTGCCAAGCTTCTTGATCGTTTGGATCGCGCCGTGTGCGTGTGCGGTCGCCTCGGCGTGAATCGTGATTTGATCCGCGCCAGCCTCGGCGAACATCGGCAGGAACGGTTCGGGATTCAGGACCATCAAATGCACGTCAATGAACAATTTTGTCGAACGTCGCACCGCCTCGAGCACCGGAACGCCAATCGACAGGTTCGGTACGAAATGTCCGTCCATGACATCAAAATGCAGCCAATCGGCTCCACCTTTCTCGCAGGCTTCGAGTTGTTCGGCGAGTCTGGCGAAATCGGCAGCGAGCAGGCTCGGTGCGATTCGGATAGGTGCGATTCGGATAGGTGCGATTCGGATCGGTTCGGCGCGGGCAGTCACGGGCGCGATCATACCTGTCACCGCACGGCAAAACCTGATGTCCCGCAAACAGTTCTCATGCTCGAGAATTCAGAACGAATGCTGGCAGTAACGGCAGGTTTTGGCTGCGCTTCGAACCTCTTCAGCGCATTGTGGACAGGTTTTCATGCCGCGAAGTCGTTGGGCAAATCCGGTGCTCGAGACCCAGGAAAACAACCAACGCAGGATCAGAATTCCAATCAACGTGACCGCAGGCTCGAGCCAACCGTCCGGCATCAGGCCAATCCAAATCGTGCTCGCCA
>JAYURE010000507.1:0-1578 GCA_043756345.1 Deinococcales bacterium
CATGGTCACTGCGTTTTCGGCCACGTGGTACAGGTAAACTTCCCGAGGTTTTCCATTCACGCCGATGCCTTTGACCCAGGTTCCGGCACAAGTTTTGCCGTGCATTCTGTCACCGAGTTTCGCCGGGTCGGGCAGGCTCGCCGCAACCAAATCTCGAGGACTGACTTCGACACCGCCGACACGAATTTTGCGCGTCGAATCCAATCCGAGTTTGTGCAAGGTTTTCAAGACTTCAATGAATTCATCGCCGAGGCCGTACTTGAAGGTCACGCGGTTTGCTTGCACGTGACGCGGAATGAACAAGACTTCTTCGTGTTCGACATTCACACATTCCATCGGGCCGATGCCTTCTGGGAAATCAAAAATTTCGGGTTCACTGAACGGTTCGCTGGTGTACCAACCTCGAGCGCGTTCGTAAATGATTGGTGGGTTCAGGCATTCTTCGATGGTGGTCCAAATCGAAAAGGTTGGTGCGAAGGCATACCCTTCGATCACCAAGTTGCTGCCGTCACGCACGCCAATCTCGTCGATACTCTTGAAGAGGTGATCGCTGGCGTATCGCGCAAAGACATCCGACATGCCGGGTTCGACACCCATGCCTGTGATGGCGAGTTGGCCTCGCTCGAGCCAGCGTTCGTGCATCGCAAATTGTTCCTCACCGAGCGGTTTACCCAAGAGTTCATACGGCTTTTCTGGATGCAACCCAGAGAGCGTGCAGGCCGTGTCGATGTACGTGCAGCCCGCCTCAAATGCCGCCTGGAAAATCGGCGGATTGAAACGCGGATCGCACAAATTTACAATCGCATCAATGCTGTGTTTTCGGGCCAACTCGAGGATGCTCTCCAAGCTCGAGGCGTCCACGGATTCAGCGAAACTTTGCAAGCCATCTTTGGTTGCTCGAGTTGCAACCGCTTGCGCTTTACTGAGGTTGACATCTGCGATCACCAACCGCGTGACGAATTTGCGGCGTGCGGCAATCGCGGCGAATGCGCCACCGACTCCGCCCGCTCCGATGACTAGGATGCGCATACACACCCTGCTCTCAAAACAATCTGAGATGTTATGCCGAACGTCTCGAGTCCCGTTGAACGATGACTCATCAAATCCCCTTTTCCGGGCGCTCGCTTTCAAAAACGAGGCTTGGCCCAAACCGTGCGAAGTCGAAAGATCACTTCAGGCGAACGATTCGGACGACACTAATCGGGGTTCCAGCGTTTGCTGTCCTCAGGCATTCCAAGCGGAGCCAGAAGAAATCGAGTGATTGGTTGATGTTGTGCTGAACTGCACGCACTCTCGAGCGTGATCATAGGCACCTTCCAACGTTCGTAACACGCGGTTTGGGTCGGGGTGAAAACCCTAATCAAGCCAGGTGAGGAGAGCGGCGCGTCGAGGCCAGCGAAGGCTATCCTTGACGAATTGTGTGCTCTCACCCCCTCGACGTTCAGAATGTCAGGCCCAAAAATTCAGGATTGTAGGGAAAATCTCGAGGAACGAACTTATGGCGTTATTTTAGCCGATAAAGACGTTTTGGTCAACGAAAACATCACTTTATGGTGTAAAAAGTTGAATTTTGCAAAA
>JAYURE010000508.1:0-1574 GCA_043756345.1 Deinococcales bacterium
GAGCATCACGCTCTCGGGTGGCGTCGTCGCTTTCGGCACACTCTCGAGAAGCGCCTTGGGGCAGTACAGCCCCGCCAGCACCCTGCCCAAAGCGGTTCCGAAGACATTGCTGGTCACGGTTCCCGGTGCGAGTGGTGGTTTCCCGGCAAGCAGCGACAACATCTCGAGTTTGAGTTACAAGAACTTGCGGGCCAAGGGTTTCAAAGTCAACGAGCCACCGATTGGTTCTCAGGGTGATCTGAATAGTGATCCAAATGATGATCCAAAGAACGGCGACATTACCCGAAAATGGACTCCGGGACCGGCCGCCGCAGCGGGCTCGAGTAGCGTGGTGATCATGGAATTTTATGGGGTCACTTCACGCGATGAGCGGGTGACTTGTCTGGCCAACGATGATGGAGAATTCATCTTCAAAGCCAGCGATCCGGCGTACATCAAGCTCGCACTGACCAACCCGAAGGTGCGCTTTGAATCCTCGGCCCGAGCGGTCGCACGGGTCAATAAAGTCAATGCGAATTCGTACCTGACAACAATTCTCGTGGATCGCACGGTGGCTGTACCGCCCGCGCTGTAAATCCAGGCCGACAGTCCAGGCCGACAGTCCAGGCCGACAATCCAAACCTCGAGCGGGGCATTCACTGCCCTGCTTTTGCGTGCCGTCCATTCTGATGTTCTGGTTGTGCGCAAAAACCGGACTTTTTCTGACCCATTTCTGACTGGGCGTGGCGGACACTCTGAACACAAGGAGGCAGACATGAACCACCCGACCGGACATGCCGCCCAGAAGCCCTCGAGTCAGACCCAGGAGGTCCACATGAACAAGTCCAATCTCAAGTACACACTCGTTCCATTGCTCGCCGCGTTCCTGATGGCCTGCGGCACGCCATCGGGCCAAACGCAAACACAAAACGATCCGTTCTTCGAGGCCAAAAACACTTTCGGCAACGAAGCACCACTTGGGGCGGCCATCGTCTCGAGCGAGGAGTTCAAGAAAGTCTTCACCGAACAAAACGCCAAGTTCTTCACCAAAGCCGACCTCGAGAAAATCCGGGTGGACGAAGAAAAGCGCGACAGCGAAAACGAGGCCGTGGTTCAGAATTACGTCAAAGCATTCCCCGAAGCGGCGAACCTGCTGCTCGAAACGGACGAAGAAAAAATCAATGGCGACGGCGACCAATTCCAGAAAATTGCCGAAGGCCAATCGGTGATCAAGCTCGGGCGACGCTCGAGGATTGCGGCACTGGCGAGCAACATCACGGTCTTTCCAAGCAAAGCCAATCAGCTTGGTTTGTACGAATCGGGCCTGACCAACCTGCGGGCGTTTCTGGACGAAAAACTCAACAAGGATTACTCGTTCGAGCAACTTGGTCTGACCACGCTCGAGGAGGCCAAGAACCTCTCGGCGGAGGCGCTGCTGACCCGGAACAACCAACTCTTGGCAGTCGCCAACGAGTACGGTATCCGCGATTACGCCCGCCTCGCGCTGTACGACCCGGAAGATCCCAAAAACGAAAAGGGCGCAGCCAATCAACTTGACCGCAATCAAACCGGAGCCTGCGAAGCCCCGAGCGCGG
>JAYURE010000509.1:0-4243 GCA_043756345.1 Deinococcales bacterium
TACTCGAATTTCCTGCTCGAGCACACGCCGGACCTTTCTGGTATGCGAATTGCGCTTGATTGTGCGAACGGAGCGACCTTCAAGATTGCACCTCGGGTCTTTCAACGCGCCGGGGCGGACGTCTTTGCGGTTTACACCACCCCGGACGGCAAGAACATCAATTTGAATTGCGGCAGCACGCACCCGAATCACCTGCAACAGATTGTGCGCGAAGGCAACTTCGATTTAGGGATCGCCTTCGATGGCGACGGCGACCGAGCGATTCTGGTCGATGGTTCCGGCGAATTGGTTCACGGTGATCACATGCTCTACATCACCGCGATTCACCGCCACGAACGCACCGTGGTTGCCACGATCATGTCGAACATGGGCTTAGAGGTCAAACTGCGCGAACACGGGATTGGCCTGGAACGCACCGCCGTCGGCGACCGGTACGTGCATGAACGCCTGCTCGAGCGCGGCCTGACTTTGGGTGGCGAGCAATCCGGGCACGTACTGTTCTTGGACGCTGCGCCAACCGGTGATGGCATCCTGACGGCTCTACAAACCGTCAAAGCCGTTCGAGCCAGTGGCAAGAGCTTAGAAACGTGGCGCAACGAACTGGTGATGTTCCCACAAACGCTGGTCAACGTCCGTGTCTCCGCCGACGGGCCGACCAACAAGCACAGCATCAGCAAGCACGCCGAAGTGATCGAAGCCGTTGTGCACGCCGAAAAAGCGCTCGAGGGCCGAGGTCGTGTGAATTTGCGACCCAGCGGCACCGAACCGCTCGTGCGCGTCATGATCGAAGGCCCGAACGAGGAAGAGATTCACACCCTAGCCGAGAACATCGCCAGCGTGATCCGTCGCGTCAGCGGGGCGTAAAACCCGAGCGTATCGGCTGGGCCAGCCAGCCCGACCAGCCAACCCGCTAAGCCATTCCCATCAGACCCAACCTCGAGCAATGCGCGTATCATGCGTTCTCGAGGTTGAAACTTGGGTTCACGCCCGAACGCCTCGAGTCCGATCTTACTTTTCACTTTTCACTTTCCTCTTTTCACTGGCCCTTTGAGGTTTTCCATGAGCACCCGTACCGCCCAAGTCGAAGCCAACATCGCCCGCGTACTTTCCAACGTGATTCACGACATGCGTGACCCGCGATTGCCGCTCGTCGTCACGGTTGAAGCCGTGCGTGTCACCGCCGACCTCGGATACGCCCGCGTGTTCATCTCGAGCCTCGGGAACAACACCGAGGTTCTGGCCGCACTCGAGCATGGCAAAGGATTCTTGCAACGCCAGTTGGCCCAAGAGTTGCCGATGCGTCGCACGCCATTGTTGAGCTTTCATGATGCGAGCGAGACTTTATTTTGAGTGGCTCGAGCCATATCGATTCAAATCAGAAAGTTCGGCAATCCCAGATTCGTTTCAAAGTCCGTTACGCCGAAACCGACGCCATGGGCATCGCGCACCACAGCAATTACGTGATCTGGCTCGAGATGGGCCGGGTCGCGTTCCTGGATCAGATCGGCATTCCGTACAGCGAGGTCGAACGGCGCGGCGTGTACTTGGTCGTCACCAACATCGGTGTGAAATACCGACGGCCCGCAAGGTTTGATGACGAGATCATCTTGACCACCCGCCTGAGCGCCCTCAAATCGCGCCTGGTGCGTTTCGATTACGCGCTCGAGCAACCCGACGGCAGTTTGCTGGCCGAAGGCTTCAGCGAGCACATCGCCACGGATTTGGAGAAACGCAGCGTGCCGATCCCACACCATTTACGTGAAGCACTCGAGGGTTAAAAACCAGGTGAAAGGGAAAGCGCGAACAGCCCGTCAGGTGCTGTCTTGTGAGCAAGAAAGGGAAAAGGAACGGCTCGAGCATTACGCTGTTGCCGTTACTTTCAGCTTTCACCTTTTCCCTTGCTCTTCAGTCCGCAGCTTGCTCGGCAGGCCAGACCGGATTCGTCTCGAAAATCACCGGATCGATCTTGTCCATGCCGTAAGAGTGCTCGAATGCGCCAATCTTGTTGTAAATCTTGATCACGTCACGCTCGAGCAATCCCGGATCGAAACTCTGCCAGATTGAGGTTTGCTGCATTTGACCGTGTTCGTCTGGGACGAGGCGGGTGCGGCGAATGCCTTCCTCGAGGGCGCGTTTGTTTTGCACGCCGAACTGTTTGAACACGAGCGCGACGACATCACGGGCGTATTCCCTGGGGCCGTAAATCGCGTTGCGGTAGGCGGCCTCGAAGAAGGCATCCCAGTTGGGCACGATGTCGCTGGCGGGCATGGCGAAATGATTGACGACATCGCGCATCGCCTCCAACGTCTCGAGCGGGTAGTAGTACATGAACAGCCTCGCGCACTCGAGGAAGAAGTTGTAATGCGCGGCCTCGTCGGTGGCAATCGTGATGGCAACTTTGGCGAGAACCGGATCGACATCGTTTTTGAGCTTTTCGCTGGTGCCGGTGGCGACCTTGGCGAGGTTGAGGTAGTTGAGTTGCGTGGCGCGTTCCTGAAAAACCGTGTAGAGCAGTACGTGAAGCGCATCATCCCAGGGGATTTTCCATTCGTTGGTTCGCAAAGCGATTTTGTACTCGCGCAAGTATTCGGGTGTGCGCGATTTGGAAAACAAAACCGCGTTCTCCCAGGTGTCGGCGTGTTTTTCTTCCTCGCTGCCCCAACGCATCTGAAAGTGCGAACGCCCATGCGAACGGCGAACCATGTGCAAGAACTTGCTGACGTAATCCGGCGCGTACTGTTCGACCGCAAAGAAACCCTCGAGAATCTGTTGCGTGTCCGGGCTGTAATCGGTGCGCAGGCTGCGCCAATCGAAACCCAAGTCCGGGTTCCAGTTGCGGGTTTCTTGGGAACGGGCGGTGTACCAACGGTACAACCCCAAAACGCCGCGTTCGATCAGGCGATCCCGGTATGACCTCGAGAGCAGGCTTGCCGGACTGATTGGGCGGTCCGCCTCAATGATTTCGCGTGGTGGTTGAATGTCCAAAATACCCATAAAAGCTCCTGAGGTGAATCTCGAGACGGTAAGTTGAAAAAATCAGTGTCTCGGTAGGTTGCAAAGCATCCACATCTCGAGTGAACTCGAGACGAACGGATTCCGCGAACCATCAACTCAGGTAACACGCCCAAAGCACGCTTGCACGACAACGGGCGAGGGCGGGATTGCTTTCAAAACGCCATTCGGGACGCGCACGCGCAGCCAGCACGCGGGAATCGGTCATGAATGAAGTCAAACGAATCGAAAATGAAGAAGTTGTAGGCTCGATGGTTCCAGAAGAATCCTGCTGGCGACGACGACCGTACCAGGCGAGCGCAAAAGCAATCAATGCACCAATCACCCACATCGGGTTTTCGCCGATTTTGGAAAGCGCATCCCGAAACGACGGGTGATCACGCACACCCGAAAACATCGGGTTCGCCTCGAGTTTGGTCAGGAATTCGGCCAGCGCGGTCGCATCCAATTTCGGCAAATGCGGCAACTGCCCCATCAGGCGAATCATTTCGAGCTTCCAGGCGGCAGGCCAGACCATGCCCGCCCCGAGCGCGAAGACCTTCAAAGCATGTCCATTCAGGCCCAATTTGGGCAGGTTCAAGGTTGGCTCGAGTTTTAACGCGGGTGCTCGCAAAGTGGCCTCGATGGAACGGTTTTGCACAATCCTCGCTGCGTTCCGATGTCCATGTTAGCAGGCGAGGGGTGGGACATGCGAGAAATCATTGCAATTGCCTTCAGGGAATCATCACCAACCGGCATATCTTGAAGCCATCAATCCTCGAGCCATTTCGAGTTGCATTCCGGGTTTGCACAGTAAAATTCACAATTTCCAAGGCCGATCACGCGGTATTCTTCAAGTGTGGCAGACACAGGCACGAAAACACGCACCAAAGCCAAAACCCAAACTCGAGATCCGCAAATGTTTCGCGTGTTGATCCTGAACGACGATTACACCCCGATGGATTTTGTCGTCGAAGTCCTAACAACCTTCTTTCGCAAATCCGAACAGGAAGCCGTACAAATCATGCTCGCGGTGCATCACGCGGGCGCAGGACTGTGCGGTGTGTACACGCACGAAGTTGCCGAAACCAAAGTCAATCAAGTCGCCGAGGCCGCGCACGAACACGGGCATCCGTTGCAGGCAACGATGGAACCGGAATGAAAAACGAGATGAAAGAGAAAAGGTTAAAGAAGAAAGTAAAACCTTGCTCGAGCCTACGATTTTGACCTTACTTTGATCTTTTCTCCTTCT